>DATGJK010000558.1:0-2467 GCA_035295245.1 Acidobacteriaceae bacterium | reverse complement strand
CGCCTGTTTGAAGCGGCTGCCTGTAAAGCGGCGATCCTCAGCGACCGTTGGGAAGGGCTGGAGGCGTTTTTTGCGCCGGGCAAAGAGATTCTGCCGGTGGCATCAGCTGAGGACGTGTTGGCGTCTCTCTCTTTGTCGGACGACGAATTGAAGCGCGCAGGCGAGGCAGCATGGGAGCACGCGCATGCCTGCCATACGGCAGCGCAGCGAGTGGTTGAACTGGAAGCCGCATGCGAGGCTGCACTGGCGGGCAGAAACAAGGCGGCGCTGGCCGCCTGAGGTATCCAATGTGGGGAATCATTCCAGCCGCGGGAGCAGGTAGCCGGATTCAGCCGCTGGCATTTTCAAAGGAGCTGCTGCCCGTGGGCAGTCGCGTGGAGAACGGCGCAGAGCGCCCGCGAGCGGTGAGCGAATACCTTGTGGAACGGATGATCGCCGGGGGCGCGGACAAGCTGTGCTTTGTCATTGGGCCGGGAAAAACCGACATCCTCGAATACTACGGATCGCGCCTGTGGGGCGCTGATATTGCCTACGTGGTGCAGCCCAATCCGGGAGGCCTGTGCGATGCAGTGTTTCGCGCGCTGCCGCTGGTCGGAGAAGACGAGGGCGTGATCATTGGGCTGCCGGACACCATCTGGCTGCCGGTGAACGGGTTGAGCGCATTGCCCGACGACAAGCTCGCGTTTCTTCTATTTCCAGTGGAGAGGCCGGAGTTCTTCGATGCGGTGGTGACGGACGAAGACGGGACCGTGCGGCGCATTCAGGTGAAGCAGCGCGGGGCGGAGAGCCAGTGGATCTGGGGAGCGATCAAGATTCCGGGACGGGAGTTTCGATCGCTGCACGAGCTGTGGTGCCGGCCGGAACGGCGCGACGAGTATTTCGGCACGCTGGTGAATGCGTGGCTGGCGCGGGGCGGAACCGCTGTTGGGGTCCGCGCCGGCCGGGAATACGTGGATGTCGGGACGCTGCATGGCTACCGAGCGGCCCTCCACCTTCTGGAGAGGGACAGCAGCGGTCGTGAGGATGGGGCAATTCCTGCCAGGGAAACGGATGCACACCATGAGTACACAACCAGCCACCACTGAGGAGCAGTCTCTCGAGCAGAGCATCGCCGAGCTGGGGCCGTGGTTTCAGAATCTGCGCCTGCGCGGAATCCAGACAGCTCCTGAACATTTTCTGGGAGACTATCCGGAGGTCAAGTTTGCGCGATTTCGCGATGCCATTCCTGCCGATCTGACCGGCAAAACGGTGCTGGACATCGGGTGCAATGCCGGATTCTATTCACTGGAAATGAAGCGGCGCGGAGCGGAAAGAGTGCTGGGCATCGATACGGACGAGCACTATCTGCGGCAGGCGCGATTCGCGGCTCAGACGGAGGGCGTCGATGTGGAATTCCGCCGGATGTCCGTCTGGGACGTGGCGGAACTGGGAACGCGCTTCGATCTGGTCATCTTTATGGGCGTGCTCTACCACCTGCGACATCCGCTGCTTGCGCTGGATCTGATCCACGAGCACGTCGCCGGCGATCTGCTGCTTTTTCAGAGCATGCAGCGCGGCAGCACCGAGGTGATCGAGACTGAGCCGAATTACGACTTCAACACGCGTGACTTGTTTGAAGAGCCGGGATTTCCGAAGATGCACTTCATCGAGCACTCGTATGCGCACGATCAGACAAACTGGTGGGTTCCGAACCGCGCGTGCGTCGAGGCCATGCTGCGGTCGTCCGGCTTCTCTATCGAGGCGCACCCGGAGGAAGAGGTGTATCTGTGCAGGCGCCGGCCGGTGGAAATTCCGCCTGACGGTCCGCACTGCGTCTATCCGTCGCGGGGCAGCAATAGCCGATGAGCACGACGGGTAGAGGGCGCAGCTGGGACAGCTTCGACGTCTATCTCTTCGACATCGATGGGACGCTGCTGCACTGCCGCGATGCGGTGCACTACTTCGCGTTCTGCGAGGTGCTGACGTCGGTGGCCGGACGAAGGCTGACGCTCGACGGTGTTGCGACGCATGGAAACACGGACATGGGGATTGTGCGCGATGCTCTGCGCCTGGCCGGTGTTCCAGAGCATGCATGGAGACCGAAGATCAGGGAAATCCAGCGGCAGATGTGCGAGCGGGTGAGCGCGCATGAGGAGGAAATGTGCGTGGACGTGCTCCCTCAGGTGCGTGAAACGCTGGCCGCGCTGCGCGCCCGAGGCGCACTACTGGGAATCGCGACAGGGAATCTCGAGAACATCGGCACAGTGAAGCTGCGTCGCGCGGGTTTGCTGGAGTTTTTCTCGTTCAAGGGGTGGAGCGACCCCTTTGAAGAACGCGCGGATGTGTTTCGCGACGCAGTGCGCCGCGCGCGAGCGATCGCGGGCGAAGAGGCTGCAATCTGCGTGGTCGGCGACACGCCGGCGGATGTTCGCGCCGCCCGGGAGAGCGGCTTGCCGGTGATTGCGGTGGCGACCGGCACGCACTCCCG
>DATGJK010000557.1:0-9732 GCA_035295245.1 Acidobacteriaceae bacterium | reverse complement strand
CACCGGATGATTCGCTGTCGCCTCCGCCACGCGCTTCTCTTCGGAGGTCAGCGGCTTGTCCGGATCGTCGTCGTAGTAGAACAGCCGGTACGCAAGCGAGTACCCTGGCTTGTCCAGCTTCACCCGGATCTGGTGTATCTTGCCGTCGTAGGCATGGCCCTGCGGCTCGTAGGTCATCTCGTAGTAGCTGCCGCCGTCTTCGGTCGCCTCGGCGATTGCCTGGGCCACATCGTTACGGCCGTAGTACGCCTGCCCGCCCGTCGCATCCGCCGTCCGCTGCGCCATCACGTCGATGCCGCCCCACCCCGCCTGCGGATCCAGTCCCTGCACGTCTACCGGATACACTGACACCTGCGCATTGTTCAGCGCGTCCCACGCCTCGTGCATGGCGCGTTCCTGGTAATCGATATCCAGCCCGGCCACCGCGGAACTGCCCGTAATCTCCTGCGCCGGCATATTCGGAATGGTTCCCGCTCCTCCAGCCCCGCCATTCGGCCCGCTATTGCCGCGGGTGGGGCTATTAGCCGGCCCGGTCAGCGGTACCGGGAACTGCGACGACAGCCAGATCAGGTTCTTCCGCCCCGGCAGCCCGTTCAGGCTTTTCGCGATCATGCTCATCGCCGTAAAGGGCAGCGTCACGTCGTTGCTCGCGTAATTCGTCCGCGTCAGCAAAACCCACGGAACATGCCCCTCTTTGCGCTTCACGTCGAACACTTCGAGCAGCTTCTCGCGGTCGCTGGTGAAGCCCTGCACCAGCTCCAGATTTCCCGCCAGCACATACAGCTCCATCCGGATGCCATCCGGCTTCGCCTCCAGGAATTTCTGCAGCTGTTTGCGCGCCGTTACCTGATCGTCGACATTGTTTCCCCACCCGATGTGGTCCATGTCGTAGACCACTACGTACAGCGGACCGCGCTCCGGCGCCCGCGGCACATCCATGAAGGTGTCCGGCGGCAGCGCCGGCACCGGCGGCGGAACGAACGCCTTGTCGTGCTCCAGGTCGAAGGCCTCCCACGACCGCACGTCCTGCTCGCGCCCATCCTCATACACTTTGAAGTCGCGACGCTTCAGCCCATGTGCCGGGTTGTGGTTGCGATCCGTCACCGCCACGTCCACCACCACCCGCCGCACGGTGCGCCGAAATGTGTAGGGCGATCCGCTGCTGCTTTGCTGCGCCGCCATCCCCACGCCCAGCACGGCAAGCACGCCCCCCAAACCCGCCACCCACCACTTCGACCCTCTCCGCACGAACATGCGAACGCCTTCCCCCCAGCCCCGGCCGCCAGTCTGACCTGTTGCAGAATACGTCCACACCCCCATGCAGGACGCAGAAATTTGAGGTTACGAAGGTAGTAGATCTGTCATCCTGAGCCGGCCCTCCACCCCTAGCCTCGCGCAGCGAGGCGACGGTAGAAGCCACGGCCTTCAGGCCGTGGAACAACAGCCTAAAAAATAACCGGGGCTTTAGCCCCGGCATCCCACAGCCCCAAAAATCCCGCGCCAAAACAGCCCGCCTTACGCCTTCACCAGAATCACCGTCGCATCGTCCTGCAGACCAGCTCCGTTCACGTGCCGCCGCACCTCGCCCACAATCGTCTCCGTCGACGCATCTGCGCTCAGCATCGCCTGCCGCAGCCGCTCCAGGCCGTAGTCCTCGCCATCCGGACGCTCCGCTTCCGTGATGCCGTCGCTGTAGAGCAGCAGCCGCGCCCCCTCGCCCAGCGCAACCTCACGATCCGAATACTCCCCGAAGGTCAGTCCCAGCGGCATGCCCGCTTCCGTCTGCAGAAACCGCGCTCCCTCCCCATCGATCAACAGCGGCGGCAGATGTCCCGCGCTGGCGAACTTCAGCGTCCGCTTCGCCGGATCGAGCACCGCGTAAATCAGCGTCACAAACTTGCCGGAGGGAAAATCCTCCACCATCAGCCGGTTCAGCCGGTTCAGAATCCCCGCAGGGGACTTGCACATATCCGCCAGCGACCGCAGCATCCCCCGCGTCGCCGACATCAGCAGCGCCGCCGGCATTCCCTTCCCGGAAACATCGGCCAGCACCAACGCCCACGAGCCGTCCTCCAGCGGAATGTAGTCATACCAGTCGCCGCCCACCTCGCCCATCGGAATCGACAGACCGCTGACCGAAAATCCCGGAATAAAAGGAGACATCCGCGGCAGCAGCGCCTGCTGGATCGTCCGCGCCTCCGCGGCCTCCCGGCTCATCCGCTGCCGCTCCTGCTGCTCCTGCCCAAAGCGCCGCGCATTGTGGATCGCGACCGCGATGTGGTGCGAGAGCCCCCGCAGCAGCCGCAGCTGCGCCGGCGGAAAGGCGTCCAGCCGGTGATGCGAAGTGCTGAACACGCCCACCAGCTTGCCCTGCACGTGCAGCGGAATCGAAACCTCCGACAACGTCGACGGCTCGCACGCGATGTACCACGGGTCCACGCGAACATCCGGCGCGTAATGCAGTTCGCCTGTCGCCGCCGCATGGCCCACCGTGCCCTTGCCGATCTTCTTCCGGCTGCCCTTCGTGTGGTGCGTGCAGCCGCACACGCTGGCCAGGATCAGTTCCTGCGTCGCATCGTCGTGCAGATAGAGACTCGCCTCCAGGCACCCAAACGACCGCGCCACATCCGTGACAATCTTGTCGATCAGCTGGTCCAGATCGAGAATCGGCAGAATCTGCTGCGCCGCTTTCTGCAGCCGCAGCAGATCTTCCATCTGCTCCACCGGCAGTTCGAGGCCCTCGAACCGGTTGGCTTTCGCAATGATCGGATTCGTGGACATACACCGCTCCTCAGCAGGAAATATGGCCTGACTTTTCGATGTCGCCCCCCGGAAATCGACTCCTTTTTTGGACCGCTGCAGCCCGCCTCGGCCAGCCGCCAGCAACCTCCGTCATTCCTGCGTAAAATGGCCAGTCGTGCCAATCCACCCCCGGAGGAGACTGATTCCATGAAGCGTTTCCTGAGCCCTGTGGCCCTTCTTGCTCCCGCCGCCCTTTTCGCGGCCATCACCCTCCCGCTCCTCGCCCAGCAACCCGCGCCGCGCCGGGCCCCTGCCAGCCCGCCCAAAACCGCTTCGGCCAGCATCGGCGGCCACCCGGTCACCATCACCTATAACTCGCCCGGCGTGAAAGGACGCGAAGGCCAGATCTTCGGCCCCGGCGGCCTCATTCAGAAAACCCACAAGGAGTACCCCGTCTGGCGCGCCGGAGCCAACGCCGCCACCACGCTGACCACCGAAACCGACCTCGAGATCGGCGACGTCGCCGTACCCAAAGGCACCTACACTCTCTTCGTCGATATCAGCAATCCCGACCAGTGGACCCTGATCATCAGCAAGAAGACCGGCGAGTGGGGACTCGCCTATGACTCCAGCGCCGACCTCGGCCGCGTCAAAATGCAGATGTCCAAACCGCCGCAGATGGTCGAGAACCTCATTTGGTCGATCGACGCCAACGGCAACCGCGGCACCATCACCCTCGCCTGGGAAGACCACAGCGCCTCCGTTCCCGTCGAAGCCGCGCCGTAGAAGTACGCGGCTTCCACGGTAGGAACCACACGTAACTACGCAGACGCCGGGCGGCATGCTATTTGTGTTGACTCGGCGGATATGTGGGCGATAAGTTGGCTCTTCCCGTTGGCACAATGAGCAGGCCGCTTTGGAAATCGACATAATCCCGCGCCGCTTCGTCGCCATGCTGCCCCTCTCTGACGAAGCGGCGTCGCATCTTACTACATTCCTCTCGAATCTACTTGCCCTGCTCGGTGCCCCGCTGCTGATCCATATTCCTCATTTTTGCGTCATGCAACGACTCTTCCATATCCCATGTCCAGGCTGTGGAATATTGCACGGTATAACGGCCATTCTCCATGGTCATTTTGAGTTGGCCGGACAGAGTAATCCGGCCGCATTCGCCGTCGCTGCTTTCTTCGTATTTCAAATTGTCGCTCGTCCCATGGCGATGGCGTTCCCGAACACCCGACCACTTACAACACAGCTATCCCGTTATGGTTCTGCCGTGGTCCTGGTCTGCCTTTCCTTAGCCTGGCTTTTACGACTTACCTTTGGAGGATCAGCAAATGGCATCCGTTTCTTGTCCTAACTGCGGTACTCTCACCGCGAGGCAGGGCTTCCCGGTGTGGGTCATTATTGTGAGCATTTGTCTCTTTCCAATCGGGCTGCTTTCGTTGCTCGCCGGCCGCAAGTTGTCGACTTGTCCTAAATGCGGTGCGGAGTTCAAGGCGTAACTTCACCAGCCTGTGCGGTTGCGGATAGCCCGGTGTGCATGCCTCGGAAGACGGCAAGCAGGCGCTCGCATTCAGGCGTTTCTCAGGAGGAGCAATGGCAACAACAGTTTCGTGCCCCAAATGCAATCTGCTCGTGAAGAAGGCCGGGTATCCAGCCTGGGTCATTATCGTGGCAATTTGCTTTTTCCCGGTGGGGCTGCTTGCTCTCCTCGCGGGCCGCAAACCTACACGGTGCGGCGGTTGTGGGTTCACCTGGGAAGGCTGATGCTCGTCAGTCACGCGAAATACCTGTGAAACCACGGACCTCCTCCTTGCGTAACTACACCCCATGGGCGTCCGCCTTCGCCGGCTGCTGCAATTCCTCGCCATCGCCGCCGTCCTCTACGCCGTCGTCGCCGTGGCAGGCGGCATCGTCCTCGCCGAGCTCGCTCTCCATCCGCAGCGCCGCTCTCTGCTCGACGCCGCTCGCGCCCGCCAGTCCCTCACACAGGAATTCCACGTCCCCGTCGACGACGTTTCCATCTCCGCGCAAGACGGAGCGACACTGCGCGCCTGGTTCATCGCGCCCAGCCATCCCAGCGGCTCCGCCGTCATCCTGCTCCACGGAGTTGCCGACAATCGCGAAGGCATGATCGGCTACGCGGCCCTCTTCCTCCGCCATGGATACGCGGTTCTGCTCCCCGATTCACGCGCTCATGGAGAGAGCGGCGGCGCCATCGCCACCTACGGCGCCCTCGAGCGCTACGACGTCCAGCGCTGGGCCGCGTGGCTCCAGCCTCATGCGCCGCGCTGCGAATACCTCTTCGGCGAATCCATGGGCGCGGCCATCGCCATCGAGTCAGCGCCCGGCCTGCCGCGACTCTGCGCCGTCGCCGCTGAAGCCTCTTTCGCCACCTTCGACGAAATCGCCAACGACCGCATCGCGCAGCGCACCGGTCTTGGCCTGTGGTTTCCTCGCACCGTCGGCGCGCTCATTCGCGATTCAGGACTGGCGTATGCCCGCCTGCGTTACCATGTCTGGCTCGACGACGCCGATCCCGCCGCCGCCCTCGCCCACTCCCGTGTCCCCACGCTGCTCATCTGCGGCACAGCCGACGACAACATCCCCATGCGCCACTCACTCCAGCTCTACCAGGCCGGCCGCGGCCACAGTTCAATCTGGATCGTTCCCGGCGCGCAGCACACCGGCGCAGACTCTGCCGATCCCGCGCTCTTCGAACAGCGCGTCACCGGCTGGTTCGCCGAGCACGCGGCCGAAGCGACCGCATCGTATGCGACTGTCGCGATTCGCCCCCCAGCGCGATTGATTGCTGAAGTCGCCGCGCCCGGTCCTCCAGCCCCGTCATCAAGCTGATCAGTTCGCCCGCCGACTCCTCCGGAACGTGTTCCGGTCGCGCCAGATGCCGCTTCAGTCCGGCAATCGTCTGCCACACCTTGTCCATGCTGGCCTGCGCGATTTCCGCGGACTCCCACCGCGCCTCGCTCTCCACCACCGAGCAGAAGACGTGGCCCGTCGCAATGCGCAGGCGGATCGCCTGGGCCCGCGTCCGCTTCGATTCCGCGCACAGCTTTGCAATCTCAGGGAAGGGAATTGGATCCTGCATACCTGAATATTCTAGAGCGGGCCGATCACCATCAGCCGCACCTTCCGTCTCAGCAGAGAAGCCATTTTGCGCCTCGCCCGTTAGTATGGTTCTGGAGGTTTTCCGCTCGAATGCCTTTTCGGAAGTCCCTGATCTCCGCTTTTATTCTTCTCTGCGCAGTTCCGGCGCTGCTCGCCCCCGCGGCCCTGGCTCAGAACGCTCTCAAAAATGACGACATCGCCGTCAGCGGCCTCTATGAGATGACCCAGACCGTCAGCGGCAACGGCATCACCGTCAAGGCCAGCAAGTCCAGCGGCGGACAGGCCGCCTTCCGCCACAGCTTCCATTACTGGATGGGCTACGAAGCCGCCTACTCCTACACCCGCTACACCGACGTCTACACTGGCCAGCCCTTCGGCATTCAGCACAATCAGCACGAGTTCAGCGCCTCCTACCTCGTTCACGGACCCACCATCCTGGTCCAGCCCTTTGCCCTCGCCGGCATCAGCGCCCTCATCTTCTCGCCCTCGCTCAACGGCGGCCAGAACGTTACCTGGCAGGCCCGTCCCGGCATCAACTTCGCCGGAGGCGTCAACGTCCCCCTGCTCACCTCCCACATCGGCCTCCGCATCCAGTACCGTGGCGTCTACTACAAGGCTCCCGACTACAACCGGACGGTGCTCAAAACCAACGCCACCCGCCTCACCTCCGAACCCATGGCCGGCCTCTACCTCAAATTCTGATCGATGGCCGCGACCGTCGGAATCCAGGGCAACTAACAACTAACAACCAACAACTAGCAACTGTCTTTCTATGGATTGCCTCTTCTGCAAGCTCGTCGCCGGCAGCATCCCTTCGAAAAAAGTGAAGGAAGACGACCTCATGCTCGCCTTCCACGATATTCAGCCGGTCGCGCCCACCCACATCCTCGTCATCCCGAAGAAACACATCGCATCGATGGCCGAAGCCGTCAGCAAGGATCACGCCCTCCTCGGCCACCTCATGCTCAAAGCCGCCGAGATCGCCCGCGAGCAGGGACTCAGCAAGGGATACCGCCTCGTCATCAGCACCGGTCCCGAAGGCGGACAGACCGTCGACCACCTGCACGTGCACATCCTCGGCGGCCGCCCCATGCACTGGCCCCCAGGTTAGTCGCGCCGCATCGCTTTCGCATGCCGAAGGCGAATCGGCGCCCGGCCTTCCCACGCGCACGGTGACTGAGATATAAATAGGCTCCGGTGCAGCGGTTCTGCACAGAAAACCCAGCACGACCGGGCTCGAGGCTCACACGATGTCCAGGATCCTGACTTCATGGAAGGAAATCGCCCAGTACTTCGGCAAAGGCGTCCGCACAGTCCAGCGCTGGGAGCAGATGTACGGCCTGCCCGTACGCCGCGCCGTCGGAAACGATCACCGCGCCGTCCTGGCCGTGCCTGAGGAACTCGACCGCTGGATTCACGCCCAAAGCGTCAGCCCGCCCTCTGAACTGGACATGCTTCGCCACGAGGTCATTGCTCTCCGCGCCGAAAACGAGTCCCTGCGGCAGCAGCTGGCGCAATCCACAATCCCCGCGCCGCCTGATGGCGATCTCCTGCTCGATTACGACCTGCTGATCCGCAGCGCCCAGCTCATCAGGGAGGCCGCGGAGCTGCGCGAGCACACTGCCCAGCTCCACTCCCGCACGCGAGTCTTAGCCACGCAGCTCAAAAAAATGTCTGCTTTCGAGTACTGGGTGCGGAGCCTTCACGCCCTCTCCTCTGCGGAGCCGTTCTCGACGCCGCCATCCGCTGAATTCGCAGACTCCTCCGCGGCTCCCACCGTTCACTAGCGGCTCATGCGCCGCGCTCGGGCGGAACGGTCCCTCGCACATCGCCGCGCGGCTGCGCCCCAGCCGCGACCTTCACCCCGCCCGGCAGAATCTGATTTGGGATTTCGCCCTCACCCCGAAGCGTTTTTTTGCTTCTCGCTGGGAGCCCTCTCCGCGCCGCCCGCGGCTAAGGGTGAAGATGCGACATCATTGCGTCCACCACCCACTGCACAACCGGCGGCCAGCCAAAGAAGAGCCACAGCAGGCACAATCCGCCGCCGATCCAGAGCATGAGTTCATAAGGGAATTTCATACCTGAGCCCCCATCGCCATGCGCCTGTAAGACACGTGTTCAGGCAGCATAGGGCGACCGCGATTCAGTGTCCAGCCAAAAAACCAGCCCTTTAGTAACTACCCAGGAAGCGCAGTTCCGCTCGTCAAATCATGGCCTCGCGCAGCGAGGCGACGGTAGAAGCCCCGGCCTTCAGGCCGGGGAAACAGAGCTACTCAGGAGCAGGGCTTTAGCCCCGGACAAGCGTTCACGAACAAACGCCTGCGACTCGTCCCCCATGGCGAGACCGGTGAGCGAAATACCCGCAGGGCAATATCCCGGAACCGCCTACGCTTTCTATGAGCGGCGAACCATCGCCCCGTGGGCCCTGGTTCCCGTTTCTGGTACAAAGACCTTCGGCCATCGCCAAGCACTCACTCGGGAGCACTCCTCATGCGCAGAGTCCTTCAAGCCTGTTTCCTGGTCGCGCTGCTCACCGCGCCCGCGCTCGTTCAGGCGCAGCAAAAGTATTTTCAGAACTGGCCGGAGAACGCCGACCCGCACACCCTCGGTGCTCGACTCGCCGCCAGGTTCGTTGCGAGCGACCACCTGAAGCCCGTCGTGGGCTATCCCGAGGTCTGCACCTGGTACGGCGCGCTCACCTTCGCTGAGGCCACGCACGACACCGCGCTGCGCGATCAGCTCATCGCCCGCTATCAGCAGCTGCTCACGCCCGCGAACCAGAGCGAGATTCCCGACAAGGAGCACGTCGACTTCGAAATCTTCGGCGCCGTGCCGCTCCAGATCGCCATTGAAACCGGCGACGCCGCCGCGCGCCAGATGGGTCTGCGCTTCGCCGATCGCCAGTGGGCCAATCCCACGCCAGACGGCCTCGCCGGCGAAACCCGCTTCTGGGTCGACGACATGTTCATGCTCGAGATTCTCCAGCTCGAGGCGTACCGCGCCACCCATGACGCCAAATATCTCGACCGCGCCGCGAAGGAGATGGTCGCCTACCTGCGCAAGCTGCAGCAGCCCAGCGGCCTCTTCTATCACGCGCCCGATGTGCCCTTCTACTGGGGACGTGGCAACGGCTGGTTCGCCGCCGGCATGAGCGAGATGCTGCTCTCCCTGCCCGAAAATCATCCCGACCGCCCCGAGATCCTGGCCGGCTACAAAAAGATGATGGCCGAGCTCAAGCGCGATCAGAATGCCGACGGCACCTGGCGCGAACTCATCGACCACCCCGAATCCTGGGAGGAAAGCTCCTCCACCGGCATGTTCACCTTCGCCATGATCGAGGGAGTTCGCCATGGATGGCTCGACGAGGAGACCTACGGCCCCGTTGCCCGCCGCGCATGGATCGCGCTGGCTGGCTTTGTCGACCAGAACGCCGACGTCACCAACGTCTGCGCCGGCACCAACAAAAAGAACAGCTACGAGTGGTACATGGACCGCCCGCGCCGCACCGGAGACTTCCACGGGCAGGCCCCCGTGCTCTGGGCCGCCCGTGCTCTCCTCCAGCCCTGAAGAGAGCGGATAGCGAAACGGGGTTCCCGCTGCCTTTCGCTAACAGTCTTTCGCTAGTAGTTTTTCGCTAACAGCTTCTCGCTAACAGCCTTTTCTAACGGCCTTCCGCTAACCCCCCTATTCCTCATCGAGCAGCGCATGCAGCCGGTCGAAGCTCCGCTGCCAGTGGCTGCGGTGATCGCGAACCCACTGCTCCAGCCGGTCGAATCCCGCCGCCTCGATCCGGCAGAGCCGTACTCGCCCCTGCTTCTCGGTCGTGACCAGCCTTGCCTCCTCCAGGATCTGCAGGTGCTG
>DATGJK010000556.1:0-4141 GCA_035295245.1 Acidobacteriaceae bacterium | reverse complement strand
CCAGCCATGCCAGCGACGCCAGCTTCTCCGCGTTCAGCGTCCATTCCGGCGCCTCGCGCAGGTTCCGCTTCAGCCCCGCCTGCGTCGTAAACACGCCCCGGTGGTACTCCAGATACATCTCGTCGTCCCACGTCGGAATCGCGATCTTCCCTTCCACCGCCGCCGGGAACTGATACCCCTCGGCGATGCTGCGGTAATCCCAGGTCTTCGACTCCGGCGCAAGCTGCTTCTCCACATCCGTAAAGTACGGCTGCGCCGTGCCGAACTGCATCTTGGGGACCACCTTCTCCGGCT
Source organism: Acidobacteriaceae bacterium (assembly GCA_035295245.1). Taxonomy (GTDB): domain Bacteria; phylum Acidobacteriota; class Terriglobia; order Terriglobales; family Acidobacteriaceae; genus Palsa-343. The sequence goes on along the minus strand of DATGJK010000556.1, from coordinate 3,847 downwards.
GCATCCAGTGCAGGCCCTCATCGAGCATGGCCCGCGTCGGTCCGCCCCCGTGATCGCCCACGCCGTAGAGGTCCATCATCTCCGTCATTCCCGGCGCAAATTTCCTCGCCTGCGCCAGATCCGCCGACAGCCGCACCGGATTCAGGTTCGTGTTCGCGTAATCATGCGGAAAATATGCGAGCACTTTGCTGCCGTCCGGCGATTCCCACCAGAACAGCTTGAAGGGCAGATGATTCGTATCGCTCCACTGCATCTTCTGCGTCACAAAGTAATCCACGCCCGACTTCTTGTAGATCTGCGGAAGCTGCCAGTTGTACCCGAACGAATCCGGATTCCATCCGATCCGCACATCCACTCCGTAGTGCTGCTGATACCACCGCTTGCCGAGCAGCAGGCTTCGCGCCGTCGATTCGCCATCGGGCATGTTCAGGTCCGGCTCCACCCACATGCCGCCCACAACCTCCCATCGCCCCTGTTCGATCCGCTTTTTCATCTGGTCGTTGATCTGCGGATAATCCCGCGCCATCCAGTTGTTGTAGGCCGCCGCCGACTGCGTAAAGGTGTACGTCGGATACTCGTTCATCAGCTGCAGCGCCGTGCCCCACGTGTTCTTCACGGTGTCCACGGTTTCCGTCCAGGGCCACAGCCATGCAGCGTCGATGTGCGAGTTGCCCGTCAGGTGCAGCGTCGCTTTTTGCATCATCGGCTTCAGCGACTCCAGCGTCTCCTGCGCCGCGCGCAGCGAATCGTCAAAGGCCTGCTGATCGGCAGAGTCCAGCGCCTTCATGTCCACCTGACCGATTGCCTTCTCGAGCGCCGCCTGATCGGCCGACTCATTCGTCGACAAGCTCGGCACCAGCATCGCCGCCGAGAGGAACTCCTCGCGCATGTCCTCCGGACTGGGCCGGTTGGCCGCAAACGTAATCTCCATCGGGCTGCCGCCAAAGTGCTTCTCATCGACCGTCCCCAGCAACTTCACAGCCACCAGCACGCGGTCGCCCGGCCTCGCCTGATCGAACAACACGATCGGCTCCAGATCGTCGCCCATGGCCACGCGGCGGCCGTTGAAGTAAATGATCTGCGGCAGCGGCCCGTTCACCCATGCCCGGAAACGAAACCAGATGCGCGCGCCCGTCAGGTCGTACCCATTCAGCGTCTTGGGAACCTGCACCCATTCGCGGAACCACAGCGTCTCCGTGGGATACGTGCTGTTCGGCTTTGCCACCGGCCAGTCGGAATCGTTCAGCGACGGATCCTCGCCGTGCGCCACGTCTCCGGTGTGGTAGTGCCAGACGCCCGGCGGCAGATGGCTCAGGTTTCCCAGCCGTTCAATCGTGTCGCGCTCCGCCTGCGGAAGCCGCTTGTCCGGCGAATCGTCCCCCTGCAAAAACTGCCCGTGCGCCGTGCAGGCTCCAGCCAGGGCAATCAGGCCAATTTGTAACCACCGCATGAACAAAAACGAACTTCGCACCGCCGTCCTTCGTCCCATCTTTCGCCCATCCTGTATGCAAGAGAACTCTGTCATGGCCCAGCCGTTGAGGATATCATGCGCCAACCCCCGCAGCGCCGCATCAGGAGCGGTTCCTGGGTACCAGCGAATGGCGTGGGTGTGCTCTGGCCGGCGTTACAATGCGTGCGACTCCTCGCGCATTCTGCTGAAAGTGAATAAACACTTCATGAAGCGTCTTCTTGCTGCTGTTTTCTGCCTTGCCTTTGCCTCTCACGCGCAGCAGTACACTCGCGGCCTCGGCATCTATCCCGGAGATCCCGCCGAGTACACCGGCCCCACCCTCGTCATCGACTCCACCAGCTATCGCAATCTCGCCCTGCATCGCGCCGCGTACCAGTCGAGCGCGTACGACTACAACCTCACCGCTCAGCTCGTCACCGATGGCATCAAAGAGCACACGCTTCCCCAGTGGATCGTCGCCTCCACCAGCAGCAGCGGCATCCTGCCAAAGCAGCAGCAAAATGTCTTCCTCGACGGCAACATCACTTCCTCCATCGACGTCACCGGCGACCAGCCGTGGGTCGAGTTCGACATCGAAGGCGGCGGCGATCCTCCGGAACTCGACCGCCTCGACCTCTGGCTCCGCCGGATCAACATGTTTCCCCTTCCCGCCGGTGGCTGGACCTACATCGTCCTCGGCTCGGACGACCGCACCACCTGGCACGAGGTCGCTCGCTCCACCGGCACCGAGTGGCCCAGCATGCGATTCTCCGGCCCCAGCTTCGTCCAGCTCATCCCCTTCACCGCTCCGGCGCGTTACCGCTCCTACCGCGTGCAACTCTCCGCCGCGGGCATCCACAAGTGGGGTGTCGCGGAACTCGTTCCCTACGACAAGCAGCATGAGGTCCACATCGGCGGCCCGTACTCCTTCTCCAGCGCGTGGATGAGCGCCGGCAGCGGCGAGGAGTGGGTCTACGTCGACCTCGGCGCGCCCTGCACCCTCGATCGCGTCGCGCTCTACTGGCTCCAGCGTCCCGCTGCCGGATCCATCGAGATCTCCGACGACGCCATCCACTGGACCACCTTGCAGCCACTGCCCTCCAGCACCGGCCTGAACGACGACCTGCATCTCCCGCAGCCCGTGCGCGGACGCTATGTCCGCGTGCTCATGACTTCCCCCCAAGCCCCCGGCCAGCGCTACATCCTCAGCGAGATGGAAGTCTACGGCCGTGGCGGGCCCGTTCCCCATGCCCAGCCCGCGCAGCCGCCGCAGGCCAACGGCACCCTCAACCTTGCCCGCGGAGCCTGGCGGCTGCAGCGCGCCTCGCTGGTTCCGGCCAGCGGCGAGCAGCTCTCGCAGCCCGGCTTCTCCGACCCCGACTGGATCCCCGCTACCGTCCCCGGAACCGTGCTCACCAGCTACCTCAATAACGGCGCCGTTCCCGATCCCGACTTCGGCGACAACCAGTACGCCATCTCCGATTCATACTTCGGCTCCGACTTCTGGTACCGCGACGAGTTCGTCGCGCCCGCCTTGCCGCAACCCGACGGCCACTACTGGCTCAACTTCGACGGCGTGAACTGGAAAGCCGAGGTCTACCTCAACGGCAAACCGGTGGGCCGTATCGATGGCGCCTTCATGCGCGGACGCTACGACGTCACCAAACTCATCCATCCCGGCGCCGCCAACGCGCTCGCCGTGCGCATCATCGCCAACGCCAATCCCGGTGGAACCAAAGACAAGGCCGGCCGCACCGTCAACGGCGGAGCCCTCGGCCGCGACAATCCCACCTACCACGCCTCCATCGGCTGGGACTGGATGGACACCATCCGCGGCCGCGATGACGGCATCTGGGACAACGTCACCCTCACCACCAGCGGCCCCGTCACCGTCGAGTTCCCGCTCGTCACCACCACGCTGCCCCTGCCCGACACCTCGCAAGCCGACGTCGCTATCGAAGCCACGCTCCGCAACCTGCAGCCGCAGCCCGTCTCCGGCACGGTTCACGTGAAATTCGGCAGCATCAGCGTCGAGCAGAACGTCGACCTGGCCCCGCAGCAGATCAGACTCATCAGCTTCAACCCCTCCACCCACCCGGCCCTTCATCTCCACAATCCAAAACTCTGGTGGCCGGTCGGATACGGCGACGCCAACCTCTATCCCGTCACCATCGACTTCACCATCGGCAATCAGCTGTCTTCCAAAACATCCTTCCAGGCCGGAGTCCGCCAGTTCACGTACTCCGAAGACGGCGACGTTCTCAAAATGTGGATCAACGGACGCCGCTTCATCGCGCGCGGCGGCAACTGGGGCTTCTCCGAAAATCTGCTGCGCTATCGCCGCCGCGAATACGACGTGACGATGCGCTACCACCGCGATCTCCACTTCAACATGAT
>DATGJK010000555.1:0-2998 GCA_035295245.1 Acidobacteriaceae bacterium | reverse complement strand
TGTTGTGGGCACGCTCGATGAGGCTCTGCGCATCCTGAAGAACGAGGTACGACAGAAGCGGCCCGTGTCGGTCGGGCTGCAGGCTGATCCAGCAGCCTGTGTGCGCCAGTGCATCGACCGGGGCTTCCAGCCGGATTTGTTGCAGTTGCTGCCGAGCCTGCAGGAGAAGACGCACCTTCTGATCGAACGCGGCGCTGTGGTTCTGGTTGAGCCGCCGCCTCTGGAGAGCGATACTTCCCTGCTCTGCTGGAGCGTGGATGGACATGCGGCGAAGACCATGCGGGCCGTCGGACAGATCGCGGCAGACTCGCTGGATTCATCGCGCGCCGATACACCGGATCGCCTGCGCTGGATTGAGACCGCGCCGCGCGCCTTGGGCCGCACGTTTGCGAAGATGCAATGCCTGGAAATGGATCGGCATGAATCTGCGAGCTTTGTCACGCGGGTAAGATCGGAGTACCCAGCCGTACGCCTCAGCCTTGAAGAAGCGGGAACCTGACCCTGCACCGGACCGCACATCTTTTCGGTTCCGCGGCGAGTCTTACTGTTGTACGATTCCGCAATCGGAGGGCCGAGCAGCATGGGGTCAGAACCCGAATATCCCGCCTATGAATCCCCTCAGGAAAAAATTCGGCAGACTCCGGAAGAACTGAAAGACGAACAACGCAAGCTGCGGCGGCTGCAGATCATGGTCAACATGGTGATGTCGGTGATCAGCCAGGATTTGACGCTGACCGTCGACGAAGCTTCCGAGATGGTGGCCGACACCCGCCGTGCGGCGCTGGCCATGTTTCCCGGCAAAGAGCTGGCCTTCGATCTGATCTACAAGCCACGCCTGCAGCGTTTGATGCGGGAGAGATTCAGGATTCAGTAGCGCTATTTCTGCTCCATCGCAGTGAGGCGGAAGGTGATGGTTCCCCAGAAGAAGCGCGCACGCATCTGCACGGGGATATGCCGCTCGTCATCCGTGTACCAGATCCAGATATCGCCACGCGCCTTCACCGTGCCGGCTTCGGCTGTGGGCTGCACGCGAATGGTTTGATACGTGGCCAGGGGAGTCTTCACCGTCTCTCGATCTTCGATTTTCATCGTCACAATCACTGTCCGCGTCGCGTCACCCACCGGGATGCGAAAGCTCTGCCCAGGACCGAGAGTCTGCGACGCCGGATAAAAGATCGCGGAGAGCAGATCGGTGACGCAGGCCCCAACCTCGCCCTCCTGGTGCTTGCTGGCGCCCTTCACGATGTTCTTCTCGTTCAACAGCGCCTTGTGCTGCGCGTAGTCGAAGACGAGATCCGTGTTGACCTGACGCCGCCCTTCCTGAATCTGTTTCGCAAACCCGGCGGAACAGCCGGTGGTGCGGTTGAAAGAGGATTGGTAGCGGTCGCTGACACGATAGATGAGGTTGATCGCGCCCAGCGTGTCCGCGGAGGCATTGATGCGCTCCTGATCGCCCTGCTGCTGGAGGTGAAACACGGCTGTGCCGGCGGGAAACACGCGCCAGTCCACCGCGTAGGTGAGCGTTTCATGAGCGGGGAAACTGTAGCCGGGACTCGGTTCGGGGAATGGCGCTGTCTGGGGCGTACTCTGCGCAGCAGCAGCGACGGCAATGCCGGCAGCGATCAGCGCCGTATACAAGCCGGGCAGTACGCGCATCAGGGGAGGAAAATGGTTCAGCTTCAATCCGGTCTCTTTTAGCTGCTCCTGAGGAGCAGCTTCACGATGAGAGCAGCATACATGCAGAGAACCCCGATCAGTGCATTGTATTCACGATGTTTGCGATAGAGGTCCGCGGAGAAGCTGCCAGGTTCGACCTGGGTGCGGGCGGGCGTGAAACGAGGCAGCAGCCGAGGGACTGTGGCGGCGTACCGGTCGAAGTCAGGAAAGACGGAGCGCAGGTACTCCTCCTCGGAACGAATGACGGGGATGTAGATGACGGCGAAGAGAACAGCGAGCGCGAGAGCGATCCAGACGCTCCGCGCAGCCAGGGCAAAGCCGAAGGCGATGAGGATCGAGCCAAGGTAAAGAGGGTTGCGCGTGTACGCATAGGGGCCGGTGGTGGTGAGCTCGGCATTCTTCTTTACGTACCCGGAGGCGTAAGCGCGCAGCGACAGTCCGGGGGCGACCAGAAGAAGGCTGAACGCTAAGAATGGCGGCGTGGGGTGGGCCAGCCAGAGAAAGAATCCTGCGAACACGAACCCGAGGGGAACGCGGATGCGGCGGGCGATGCGTTTCCAGCCGCCGTTCATGACTGAGCCTCGCGAAGAAGCTCGAACGCGGCGTCGCAGACAGAATCCGGCGTGATAGTCAGCAGGCCGGCTTCAGGCTCGGTACGGCGGGTGTGATCGCGGACGCTCTCCGGGTGGCGCAGGACGCGGCTGCGGCAATGGAAGGGGCCGTTGCGCGCGGGATCAGTGGGGCCAAAGATGCCGACGACCGGCCGATTCAGAGCACAGGCCAGGTGCAGCGGCCCGGTGTCCCCGGCAATGACGAGCGCAGCGCGACGGGTCACACCGATGAGGTGCGGCAGGTCAAGAGTCAGGGGCTGCGCGGCTCCGCCGCTGCTGTCGACGATCTCGCGAGCGAGATGTTCTTCAGCGGGACCGCTGTTGATGACGACGTGCACGCCTGAATCCGCCAGGCAACGCGCGACGGCTCCGTACCGCTCGGGAGGCCAGCGCTTTGCGCCCCAGCCCGCACCCGGACTGAGAAGTGCGTAGGGTTGCGGCAGGCTATGCGCTTCGGCTTCACCGGCGGGATCGACCGGCAGGAGTGGCAATGTCATCGGCAGATTCTCTCCGGCAACGGCGTTGGCGACCTCGAGCGACTGCTCGATGACGTGGACACCCCGCGTCGCGACGCGCTCATTGAAGAGCCATTTTGCGGCAAACTCGCGCGGATCGGCTTCTCCGATGACGCGGCCGGTGCGCGCCCACCGCGCGAACATCGCAGAGCGCACGGCACCCTGCATATCGACGGCGACGTTGTAGCGAGCGTT
>DATGJK010000554.1:0-8090 GCA_035295245.1 Acidobacteriaceae bacterium | reverse complement strand
GCTGAAGGCTTCGACGAGGTCGGGGAAGGCGGGGCTGAGGTCGTCGCGATTGCGGGAATAGAGGGCGATGCGGGCCGGACCGGTAGCAGAGTTTTGGATGTGGAGCTGGGCGCGGATGCCGTCGAATTTGTCTTCCAGCTGGGCGGCGCGCAGAGCGGGGATGTTTTTTGCCTCAGGGGCTGAAGCCTCTGATTCTTCCTGGCCCTTTACGGCACGACTGAAGTCGTGCCCTGACACAAGGCTCTCCGAAGCAGGCTTCGCTGGAGCAGCGGACTGAAATGCAGGTCCTTCGGTCGCTCCGCGACCTTCGCTCAGGATGACAGAGTCTTTTTGATCGGAATGATTGTCGGCCAACGTGAGCTCTTCCTGAATTTCCTCGGTGAAGCGGCCGATGGCTTCGTCGACGGACTGGACGGGGCTGGCGAGCATGAATCCGATGGGGTGGAAGAGCTTCATGCGGGCGTCGGCGAGGCGGTTGGCGGCGGCGAGGGCGACAACTTCGGGAAGCGAACCGAGGAGCATGGTGGCGCGCCTGACGGCTGCCGCCGGCGGAGTTTTGGTCGGGGTTTGTTCAGGTGGCCAGGCTTCAGCGATGGCTTCTTCGACGAGGGACTGTTTGACGCCAGTGCGCATGTCCCCGGTGGCGAGCTTGATGAGGTACTTGGCTTCTTCGGGCGTGGCGCGGCTGAGGAGGTCGAGGAGGAGGCGGAGTTTGGGCGCGGGTCCGCGGGCTTCGGCGAGAGCGGCGAGCGCGGAGTCCACGTCGGCGAGTGTGAGGGTGGCGGCGGCGGGCGCGTGTCCATAAAGGAGGTCGGCGGCAGCGGCTCCGATGTCGCCGTGGCGGCGGTAAGCGGCGCTGAGGGCGTGCGCGTTGGTTGCGGCGAGTTGGAGGACGGCTTTTTGCAGGAGCGCTCCGCCGATATTGAGGACGCGGGGATCGGTTTCGGGAAAAGGCGTGCCGGAGAGCCAGAGGGCGGCACGTCCGGCGTCGTCGACGGGAAGGGATTGCAGGTAGCTGGCGATGAGTGCGCGCTTCTCGAGCTTCTTCGTGGTGGCGGCGAGTGCGTCGCAGAGCTCGGCGAATGGGAGGAAAGAGGACATGCCAGGAACAGGGTATAGGGTGGAGGGGGTAGGGGGTAGGGAGCGGTTGATCAGTTGCTGGTTGCTAGTTGTTGGTTGTTAGTGCCTGGTTGATCAGTGATCAGTGAAAATTTGTCAGTGATCAGGATATTCATGGCGCGGACGTTTTGCGGGTTGCTATCCGACATGGTGTAGGGTGGTGCTGATGGAGTGAGGGCTTGCGCGCGGCGCAAAGCGCCGGCGGTGGAGCGAACGATGGAGCAGCGCATCAGCGTGATCACGCTGGGAGTGAAGGATCTGGAACGGAGCCGGGAATTCTATGAAGGCCTGGGATGGCGGCGTTCGCTGCGGGAGGTTCAGGGGATTGTCTGGTTTCAGACCGGCGCCCTGGCGTTGGCGCTGTATCCGCGAGTGAATCTGGCTGTGGACGCGGGCGTTCCGCCGGAGGGGCAGGGATTTGCCGGGATCACGCTGGCGTGGAACGGGCGGAACCGCGAGGAAGTCGACGCTGCGATGCGGAGCGCGGAGGCCGCGGGCGCGAAGATCGTGAAGCGCGCGGAGGAGGCGTTCTGGGGCGGGTACTCGGGGTACTTTGCCGATCCGGATGGATTTGTTTGGGAGGTGGCGTTTAATCCGGCATTCGGGGTGATGGAGGACGGGAGCCTGAAGCTGCCGGAGTAGCTGCGGCGGCAGCAATTGCCATTCCGATGGAGCCCACAAGCGCGAACATGCATCTGTTCTGGGTATGAGAGAAATGCAGATGCGTGAGCCGACGAAGGCGGAGGCCTGTTTTGCAACCATCTCGCCAAAGATTTTGTATTTTGGAACTCCGGTCGCCATTGTCAGTTCGATGAACGAAGATGGGAGCGCGAATCTGGCGCCGATTTCGTCGTTCTGGGCGCTGGGGTGGACGGTGGTGCTCGGGTTACTGAACGACACGAAGACGCTGGGGAATCTGGAATCGAATCCCGACTGCGTTGTGAATATTCCCTCGCCAGAGATGTGGAGGCAGGTGGAGCGGCTCGCGCCGCTGACCGGGCTGGATCCCGTGCCAGAAGAGAAAGCGGCGAAATTCCGGCATGAGAAGGACAAGTTCGCCGCTGCCGGGTTGACTCCGATGGCCAGCGAGTGTGTGGCTGCGCCGCGCGTGCAGGAGTGTCCGGCACAGATGGAAGCGAAGGTGAGGAAGATTCATCGCCTGGAAGGCGATCCGCGGCTGCACGCATTGACGGGAGGAGCGGCGGTGGAGGTGGAGGTTGTGCGCGTGCACGTGCGCAACGACTTTGTGCTGAACGAACATTACGTGAATGCCGAACGGTGGCAGCCGCTCATCTACAACTTTCGGCATTACTACGGTCTGGGGCCGGAGCTGGGCAAGACATTTCGAGCCGAGGTTTAGCCAGGACCATCGGGTGGCAGTGAGGGTTCGGTGGGTCTTTTGTACAGGCGGCAGATCGAAGTGGCCGTAGAATAGAAGTGATGCAGCCGTATTCCATTTTCGGCGCTCTTCTCTAGCGGCTCCCGCCGCATAGCCGAGCTGTGTCTTTCCCTGAAAATTTTGTGAATTGCCTGTGAGCCGGCGTGCGAGCCGGGAGGATTTTATGTTTGAGCGTCTGGAACAAATCGAAGCGCGATACGAGGAGTTGAGCCGGCAACTGGCCGATCCGGAAGTGCTGAGCGATCGCGAGAAGTATCAGAAGGTGGCGAAGCAGCATCGCGAGCTGGAGCCGGTGGTGGAGAAGTTCCGCGAATATCGCAGAGTGAAAAACGGCATCGCCGATGCGCGGATGATGCTGACGGAGAGCGATGCGGAGATCCGCGCCATGGCGCAGGAGGAGCTGACCACGCTGGAGGAGCGCGCGCCGCGGATCGAGGAAGAGCTGAAGCTGCTGCTGCTGCCGAAGGATCCGAACGATGAGAAGAACGTGGTGCTGGAGATTCGCGCAGGAACGGGCGGAGACGAGGCGAGCCTGTTCGCGGCGGAGGTCTTCAGGATGTACTCGCGGTTTGCGGAGCAGCACAAGTGGCGCGTGGAGGTGCTGTCGTCATCGGAGTCGTCGGTGGGCGGGCTGAAGGAAGTGATCGCGATCATCGAGGGCGACAGGGTGTATTCGCAGCTGAAGTACGAGAGCGGCGTGCACCGGGTGCAGCGGGTTCCGGCGACGGAGACGCAGGGGCGCGTCCACACCAGCGCGGTGACGGTGGCGGTGCTGCCCGAGGCCGAGGAAGTGGACGTGAAGATCGAGGCGAAGGATATTCGCATCGACACGTTTTGCTCGTCGGGTCCGGGCGGACAGAGCGTGAACACGACGTACTCGGCGGTGCGCATCACGCATCTGCCGACGAATACGGTGGTGAGCTGCCAGGACGAGAAGTCGCAGATCAAGAATCGGGAGAAGGCGATGCGCGTGCTGCGCGCGCGGCTCTATGAAGTGGAGATGGAGAAACAGCAGCAGGCGCTGGCGAAAGAGCGCAAGCAGCAGGTGGGCACGGGGGATCGCAGCGAGAAGATCCGGACGTACAACTTTCCGCAGAACCGGCTCACGGATCATCGCATCGGGCTGACGATTCATCAACTGGCCGAGATCATGGAGGGCAAGCTGCAGCCGGTGATCGATGCGCTGATCGCGCACTTCAACGCGGAGCGGCTGAAGGGGGAAGCGGAGACGGTGGCGTGAGGGCAGGGGATAGGGGGTAGGGGGTAGGGGATAGAAATCAGTGATCAGAGATCAGTGATCGGGGATCGGGGAGCGGTGAGTTTGCCGGGGCGCAGCATCGTGAGCGGGTGAATCATGAATGTCCGGGAAGGGCGGATCGAGGATGCGGAGGCGATTGCGCGCGTTCATCTGGAGAGCTGGAAGACCACCTATCCGGGGATTATTCCGCAAGCCCACATCGATGGTTTGCGCCTTGAAAATGGGATCGCGCGGTGGCAGGAGCGGCTGGACGGGCACGGTCCGCTGACACTGGTCGCAGAGGATGCCGCGGGCATCTTCGGGTTCGCTTCGGGGGGCGCGATCATCCATCCTGTCGACGGATTCGACGGTGAACTGACAGCGATTTATCTGCTGGCGTCGCATCAGGGGCGAGGAGCGGGCGCGCGGCTGGTGCGGGGAATGGCACGCGGGCTGCGCGATCAGGGGTTCCGCAGCATGGTGGTGTGGGCGCTGCGGGAGAATCCTGCATGCGGATTTTATGAGCGCATGGGCGGAGTGCGCGTGGCAGAGCAGCCGATTGAAATTGGCGGAGTGACGTTGCCCGAAGTGGCGTTCGGGTGGCCGCGGATCGAGGCGCTGATCAGTGAGCAGAGATAAGTGATCAGTGATCAGTGATTGGTGAGGGGCTTGCCGATTTCCCAATGGTGGCCGAAGGGGTCCATGACGCGGCCGACGCGCCAGCCGTAGGGTTGATCTTCGACGAGCTGCACGGGTTTGGCTCCGGCGGCGATGGCCTGCTCAAAGACGGCGTCGGGATTGTCGACGGTGAGCACCATGCGCGCCGTGCTGCCGCCCAGAGAATCGGGGCTGAAATTCTGGTAAGCGGGCGCGGCATCGGCCATCCAGAACTCGCCGCCATCGATGGAGAGGTGGGCGACGACGCCGGCGTCGTTATCGATGACGAAGATTTCTTTGGCGCCGAAGGCGGCTTTGTAGAAGGCGAGCGCGCGCCGTCCATCGTGGACGTTGAGCATGGCGGCAACCGTGGTCTTCGTCATGCGCTCCTGCCGGGAATCCACTGCGCTGGCTGTATCCATTGTGTCCACCGTGTCGGGGAAGATGCGGTTCTGCGTTGCGGGTTTGCCTCAGACGCCGCGGACGGGCTGGTCGAGGCGGCCGGTGCGGTTCAGTTCGCGATAAAAGCCGAGGTCCTGATCGCGCAGCATTTTGGTGACGTAGGCGATCTGGCCATAGTGCAGGCCGAAGTGTTCGATGACCTGGTAGACGGCGTCGAGGCCGGTGACGCGGTAGCCCTGGATTTCGTATTCGGCGAGCAGATCGGCTTCGCTGAGGCGGTCGAGGACGGCAAGGCCCTCCTCGACGGTGGCGCCGAGTCTTTCGATCAGGGCCGCGGCGGAGAGGCCGCCCTCGGAGGCGAACTCGGCGGGACGGTCGCGGGTGTCGGGGCGGCGGTTGAAGGAGTTGACGAGCCACTGCCGCATGTTGCCGTTCAGGTGGAGCACGAGGTTGCCGATGGTGTTGCTGGCGGCGTTGGGACGCCACCAGATCTGCTCGTCGCTGAGCGACTCGACGCAGGCGCGCAGGCGCGGCCAGTATTGGGTGCGCAGCTTGTTGCGGGAGAAATCGAGAAAGAGATCGGTCGCGGTCTTCGGCATGACGAACAGGATAATCCGAAACGGGAGGGGATGGCGGAGACCGTACACTAAAACGCGATGAAGCTGTATCCGAAATTTGTTTTGTCGGCGATGGCGCCGGCGCATTTTCCGCCGCCGGGCGCGCCGGAGATTGCGTTCCTGGGGCGGTCGAATGTGGGCAAATCGAGCCTGATTAATGCGCTGCTCGGATCGAAAGAGGCGCGGGTGTCGTCGACGCCGGGGCGGACGCGGGCGATCAATTTCTTTGCGCTGTTCGACGGCCCGGAGAAGCAGCAGGCGCGGCTGATGTTTGCCGATTTGCCGGGGTATGGGTACGCGAAGATTTCGAAGTCGATTTCAGCCGAGTGGCCGAAGTTTATCGAGCCGTATCTGCGGGAGCGGGAGACGCTGGCGTTGTGCGTTTGCCTGGTGGACAGCACGATTGAGCCCAGGGCGAGCGATGCGCAGCTGTTTGAATTCCTGACGCATGCGGGGCGGCGGTTTCTGATCGCGGGGACGAAGGCGGACCGGCTGTCGGGGAACGGGCGCGCGCAGGCGCTGAAGCGGCTGCGGGAGGCGTTCGGGCCGGAGCATTTGCTGCTGGTGTCGGCGAAGACGGGCGCGGGGATGAAGGAGCTGTGGGGGGAAATTCTGAAAAGCAGGGATGAAGCGGTTAGCGACGGTTAGCGAAAACCGGCTAGCGATGAAGCGGCTAGCTTAAAACCGGCTAGCGAAAACCGGGTCGCGATGGGGCGGTTAGCGATGAGGCGGTTAGCGAGGGACCGGGAATGACAGAGCCGCTGGTAGTCTGAAGGTTATGCACGATTTGGGATTTGTGCGGGGAAATCTGGAGCTGATCGAGCGCAAGATGCGCGACCGGGGAGCCGATCCGGGGGCGCTGCTGGGGAATTTTCATGAGCTGGACCGGCGGCGGCGCGAGCGGATCACAGAAGCGGAACAGCTCAAGGCGCAGCGCAACAAGCTGAGCGAAGAAGTGGCGCGGCTGAAGCGTTCGGGCGAAGATGCAACCCCCATTGTGGACGAGACGCGCAAGCTGAAAGCGCGGATGGACGAGCTGGAGGCGGCAGCGGCCGCGTCCGAAGAGGAGATGCGCGCGATCCTCAGCAGCATTCCGAACGTCTGCCGGGATGAAGTGCCGGTGGGGCGCGACGAGCGGGACAACGTTGAGGTGAAGCGCTGGGGGAGGGTTCCGCAGTTCAGCTTCCAGCCGAAGCCGCACTGGGAGATTGGCGAGCAGCTGGGAATCCTGGATCTGGAGCGTGCCGCGAAGATTTCCGGCGCGCGGTTTGCCGTGTACTGGGGCGATGGAGCGAAGCTGGAGCGGGCGCTAATCACGTTCATGCTGGACGTGCATACGCGCGAGCACGGCTACACCGAGGTGCTGCCGCCGTTTATGGTGAACAGCAAATCGCTGTTTGGGACGGGGCAGCTGCCGAAGTTTGCGGAGGACTTGTTCAGGTGTGTGGACGAAGAGGGGTACACGCCGGGGCAGTTGCGGGATAACGATCACTGGATGATTCCCACGGCCGAGGTGCCGGTAACCAATCTCTATCGCGACGAGACGCTGGACGAGGCGCGGCTGCCGATTTCGCTGACGGCGTACACGCCGTGCTTCCGCAGCGAGGCGGGGTCGTACGGGAAGGATGTGCGGGGGATCATCCGGCAGCATCAGTTTCAGAAGGTGGAGCTGGTGAAGTTCACGCGGCCGGAAGAGAGCGACGCGGAGCACGAGAAGCTGACGCGAAATGCGGAGACGATCCTTGGGAAGCTGGGGCTGCCGTACCGGCGGGTGCTGCTGTGCACGGGAGATACGGGATTCAGCTCGGCGAAGACGTTCGACCTGGAGGTGTGGCTGCCGGGGCAGAATTTGTATCGGGAGATCAGCTCGTGCTCGAACTTCGAAGCGTTCCAGGCGCGTCGGGCGAACATCCGCTATAAGGCGAAGGGCGGCAAGCCGGCGTTCGTTCACACGCTGAACGGCAGCGGGCTGGCGGTGGGGCGCACGTGGCTGGCGATTCTGGAGAACTATCAGCAGGCGGACGGAACGGTGCGCGTGCCGGAGGCGCTGGTACCCTATATGGGTGGGCAGGACGTGATCCGCCCGCGTGCAGGAGCGTAAGGCGTTGAGTCTGGGGAAGGTGCTGAAGAGCTATATCTGGTGGACGCATGAGCGGGGCAGCGTCCACTACGACGTGATGGTGACGCTGATCCTGGCCTTCATTTTTCTTACGCCGCACTGGATTCACTACGGCGATCAGCCGAAGCCGGATTTTCCTGCGAATCAGATACGCGCGTCGGTAGACGCGAGCGGGGGGACGCTCTACGAGGTCCCCGTGCAACTGGTGGGGGCGAAGAAGGGCGGTCCGACGGCAGAAGACCTGTCGCGGGCCATCGAGCCGGTGGCCGGGGCGGTTGCGATCGATCGCTGGGAAGCGGAGCACGAGGTGGGCGGCAGGGTTATCGCGTGGAAGGTGTGGGCGCACCGGCCGAGCTAACAATTCCATTTTTCAGGAAGTGCATCTTAGAGGTTCAGGGTTAGAAGGGAAGTGCCTGAATTGATGAAGCATGCCACGATTCTCCTGATGGCCGCCGGTGCGCTGGCGGCGCCCAAAGCGGGAACGCCTGCGCCTGCTGCCGATCTGCAATCCGTGATGAACCAGATGAATGCGTCGGCTCC
>DATGJK010000553.1:0-7168 GCA_035295245.1 Acidobacteriaceae bacterium | reverse complement strand
CAAAGTGAGCAGCGTGGTCAGTACCGACTGCTGGAATCCGAGCCACACTTCACGGGCCGCGCCTTCCTGTTCGGACATGGGGACCCGCAGCAGCCCAAATCCAAGCTGCACGATGGGCGGGAAGAACAGCAGGAAGAGCGTGACCAGAGTCCAGTAGAGTGCTCCGCCGGGCAGGCCCAGCCAGCCGGCGACCAGCAGGACCATGGTCATCGGCTCGACGAGCGATCGGCGCAGGTTATCGAGAATCTTCCAGCGGGAGATGGTCGAGATGGGGTTGCGGACGTACTTGCCTGATTCGTCGGGCACGTGTCCGAAGAGCCACTGCGCGATTTGCCAGTCGCCGCGCACCCAGCGGTGTTTGCGCCGCGTGTACGCGCTGTAGTGCGATGGGTAGTCGTCGATGACCTCGACGTCGGTGAGCAGCCCGGCGCGCGCGTATGCGCCTTCGATCAGGTCATGGCTGAGCAGGGCATTGCGCGGGAAGCGGCGCTCGAGCACGGCATAGAGCGTCGACACTTCGTAGATGCCCTTGCCGGTGAAGATGCCTTCGCCGTACAGGTCCTGGTAAACATCGGAGATAGCGCGCGTGTAAATATCGAAGCCGGTCTGGCCGGAGTAGATCGAGGCCATGCGCGACTGCGCCGCTGAGCTGACGCTGACCCCGACACGCGGCTGAAGGATTCCGTAGCCCTCGGTCACAATGCGGCGCTCGGGATCAATGACAGCGCGGTTCAGTGGGTGCGCCATGGCGCCAATCATCGAATGCGCCGTGCCGCGGGGAAGCTGCGTATCGGAGTCCAGGGTGATGATGTAGCGAACCCGCGACAGCACGCTCGTATCGCCGGCCTTCACTGGGAAGGCGTCATACTCGCCCTTGAGCAGCTTATTCAGATCGAGCAGCTTGCCGCGCTTCCGTTCCCAGCCCATCCACACACCCTGGCGCGCATTGAAGATGCGATGACGGTGGAGCAGGAGGAAGCGGCCGAATTTGCGCTGGCTCTGATAGCGCGCGTTCAGGTCGTTGATCAGCGCGACAGCGAGGTCCACCAGTGGATCGCTGTCGTTCTCGCGCGGACGGCTGACCGAATCCGGCAGGTCGGTCAGCAGCGCGAAATGCAGGTTGGTGTCGGGATTGGCCAGGCAGCGGACTTCCAGCTCCTGCACCATTTCGCGCACCTGCTTCTCACTGAGGAGCAGCGTGGGGATGACGACCATCGAAGAGTATTCGGACGGAATGCCTTTGCTGAAATCCAGCTTGGGCAGAGGCATGGGCCGGAAGAGCGTTGTAACGGTATTGTTGACAAGGTCGATCGCGCCCTGCATTGCGGGGATCAGCAGGAACAGGAACGCGACGGTGAGGCCGCCGATGATCGAGTAGTTGGGAATGAGCGGCAGCAGCACCGCAGCAATGATGATGACGGTGAGGACCTCAATGCCACCGATAAAAATGTCGTCGGCGTTGCGGTGAACGGCGTCGCGGACGCGATCCACGAAGCGGGGGTGATAGCCGATACGGCCCTTCAGCTCCTCGAAACCCTTGTCGATCAGGTAGTAGCCGACGTGCGCCTGGCGCAGATAGACACGGCCATCGACGGCCGGGCGCTTCCTGGCCAGTTCAGCGAGTTCGATCGCGGCGCGGGCGACCTCGATTTCGGTGCAGTCGGAATAGCGCGCGATCCGCGCGACCTGCTTGCGGTAGACCTCGCGGCTGTCGAAGTCCATCGAAGGGTAGGCGCCGGAGGGATCCTGACGCAGAATCGCGTCAAAAACGACCAGCGGCTCCATGACGAAGTACCAGTCGACGTAGGCGATTTCGCGCAGCGAGAGCATCCGGGTCTGCATCAGCTTCGCGAAAGCCGGATCGGCGGCTGGTCCTTCGAAGTGCGGTGTTGTCCCGGAGAAAGAGAGAGCCTCGAAACGAGCTTGCGCCTGTTCGAGGATCAGCTCGAGCAGAACGAATCGCAGCATCACGGGAAGGACCCACAACTCATCGAGGAGAAGCGGCTCGCGGTTTTGCAACTCGGCGAGGTAGATGCGCAGGGCATCGGCATTCCACACAGAGCCGCTGGCATCGAGATAGGCGCGAGCGACTGCTGCGGTGCGGGGTTCCTCCAGGTGTTCGATGACCGCTCGCGGCAGACGCTGCAGCTTCCTGCGAACGGAATGCACCTCGTTCAGCGCGGAACGCATCATGCGCGGGTTTTCGCGAATTTCCAGCAGCGGCTCAGCGCCCGGCCAGCCTTCGGTGGGCAATGTGTCCAGTTCAGCAGAGAGCGAGGCAAAGCTCTCGGTGGCGTTGCTCATCCGCGCGAAGAAGCCATCCAGGTCTTTCGAGGCGGGTGCCGTGCTCCACCGGTGTGTGTCGGCCCGCGCCGCAGTGCGCAGCGCGTCGGCGGACAGCCCAGCGTCCCGCATGCGCTGCTCGTTAATCATGGACACTTCAGTCATTTATACTCCGAGCCCTAGCGATAGCTGGCTGCCTGCATCTCGAACATCTCGGCATATCGACCGCCCAGCGCCATCAGTTGCTGGTGGGTGCCTTCCTCAACCAGATGACCGCCTGCGAGAACTACGATGCGGTCGGCCATGCGCACCGTCGAGAAGCGGTGCGAAATCAGCAGAGCCATCTTGCCGCTGGTCAGCTCTGCAAAGCGTTCAAATACCTCCAGTTCACTCTTCGCATCGAGCGCGGCGGTGGGTTCATCAAGAATCAACATCTGGGCATCGCGCAGGTAGGCGCGGGCCAGCGCGATGCGCTGCCACTCGCCGCCGGAAAGGTCGACGCCGGATACGAAGCGGCGGCCCAGCATCTGGTCGTAGCCGCCGGACAGCTTTTTCACCACTTCGGCCGCAAGGCTCTTTTCGGCGGCGATGCGGATGTCTTCGTCGGTGTGCGGCACTTCGATATGACCGACCCCGATGTTCTCGCGGACCGTCATTTCGTAGCGCATGAAGTCCTGAAAGATGACCCCCATTTCGTGGTGCAGGTCTTCAAGGGAATAATCGCGGAGGTCTACGCCATCGAGGAGAATCTGGCCTTCGGTCGGATCGTAGAGGCGTGTGATCAGCTTAACGACCGTCGTCTTGCCCTGGCCGTTTTCGCCGATCAGCGCGATGCGCTCGCCGGGTTCGATTGTGAAATTGAAATTCTTCAGTACCGTGCGCGTGGTGCCCGGATAGGCAAAGGAAACGTTGCGGAATTCGAAGCCGCGGCGGATGGGCCTGGGCGCGGGGAGGGCATTCGGCTTCGATTGCACGACGGGCTTCAGTTCGAAGAAACCGATCATATCCGTGAGGAATAACGCCTGGTCGGCAATGCCGGAGGCGGTGGAGAAGGCCTGCTGGAAATTCGAACTGGCCTGCTGGATGGCCGCCGTAACCAGCGCGAACGCAGCCACGCTTGGGTATCGGCCGTTTACGGCCTGCCAGATCGCGAACATGTACGCGCCGTAATAGCCGAGGGTGCTGAT
This sequence comes from Acidobacteriaceae bacterium, assembly GCA_035295245.1. GTDB lineage: Bacteria > Acidobacteriota > Terriglobia > Terriglobales > Acidobacteriaceae > Palsa-343. The sequence goes on along the minus strand of DATGJK010000553.1, from coordinate 3,698 downwards.
CAGCGACAGCAGTCCGCCCCAGGCGAGCTTCTTGTTGGCGAGGGCGACGTTCTCTTCGTAGATGCCGTGCGAGAGTGTGCGGAAGCGGTCGGTCAGCCAGCGGCTGAGATTAAAAAGCTTCAACTCCTTGGCGGATTCCTTGCTGCCCCCCACCATGCGCAGGTAATCCATGATGCGCTTGCGCGGCGTCTGCCGGAAGTTCTTCTCGTAACCGAGAAAAGCGAAGTGCGTTTCGCCAACAAACGAAGGCAGCACTCCGATGAACAGAGGCACGATCATCAGGGGCGAACGGTAGATGAGAACGGCGCTCCAGATCAGGGTAAGAACGACCTGCTGGAAGAGGCGGCTCATCATCTGGATCATGGCGAGGCGATCGGTGGCCTGGACGCGGGCCCGCTCCAACTGGTCGTAGTAGGCGGGGTCCTCGTAGGTCGTCAGGTCCAGTTGCGCTGCCTTCTCCATTACCAGCACGCTGGCGTGATTGGTATAACGGTCGGCGAGCAGCTGGTCTGTGTAGTCCATGGACCGGGTGAGCACGCCGTTCAGGAGGGCAAGGCCGACTTCCGCCGCTACCCACCACCAGAAGTGATGGAGAGGAGGGGGTGCGTGGTCGATCGCTGCGGCTACCCCGCCGATGATCTTCGCCGCCACATAGGCAATGCCGAGGCTGCCGATGGCGGGCTGAATCACCCGCAGCGCGAGTCCCCAGACGACGACGGCAGGGCCGGACTCCCACAGTATTCTCAGGACGTCAGGTACATTCCGCAGCGCGTTAATGCGATCGGCCCATGCCTTATGCGTACCCGTATTGCTATCCCTGGTCATGTGTTGGTCTTTTGCGTTGGAGCCCCCGTCGGGGGGCGAGGTAGATAGCGACAAAGAAAGCTAAATTGCACCTGTGGGATGCGTCCTGTTCAGCAGCAAGTTGTTTCAGGACGCAGGTTTGCAGCGGTTGCGAGCGGCGGGGCAGGAGCCCTCATTATGCGCTATCCGGAAGCTGAGACCAACACCGGCTCCAGGCTGGCCGGCGAGCGCACAACTTTGGCCCAGACGGTTGGTGATCATGGGTGCTTCTCCACCTCCATGAGAACTCCACGAGAACAAGTGCAACTATGCGGCCAATTCCGCCGCTCAACCGTCCCTTATTCCATACAACGCAAGTGGCTGCTTCGCGAACACGTTCCCTCACGTATCTGTCTGGCCTGGAAGGATTTGACGCAAGCTCTTCATTTGCAGTGTTAAACTCCGGAATTGGCCTCGTAAATTCGTTCATGGAATCCTTTCCCAGCGGGAATGTCCTTTTTGGATAACTGCACAAGACTGACAAGAAAATAATGAGCTCTCAACCTTCTGCATCCATTGCTCCGCCGGATCGTCAGCTGCCCCCCGAGACGGAGAGACCCGCTCCGCGCAAGCGCCGCCATCGCTGGATATGGGCGGTGGTTCTGATTCTCTTCGGCCTGCTTTTTTACTGGATCATCACCCAGCACGGAAATGCGCCACCCGCTGCGGGAGGGGGCGGCGGCCGCCGCATGATGATGACGGGGCCCATTCCCGTGGTGCCGGCGACGGCGACGACAGGGGATCTCGGGGTGTATCTGAATGCCATTGGGACGGTGACGCCGGTCTACACCGACAACATCACCGCCCAGGTCACGGGGGTGATCACGGCGGTTCATTACCGCGAAGGTCAGGAGGTTCGGAAAGGCGATCCGCTGATCGACATCGACCCGCGCCAGTTCGAGGCGACCCTGCAGCAAGCGCAGGGGATTCTGCAGAGAGATCAAAACCTGCTTGCCGAAGCGCAGATGGATCTGACGCGCTATCAAACTGCGTGGTCGAAAAACGCTATTCCGCGGCAAACACTGGAAGACCAGGAAAAGCTTGTTCTCCAGGATCAGGGAACGGTTAAGAACGACGAGGGCACTGTGGCCTACGACCAGGTGCAGCTTGGGTATGCGCACATCACATCCCCAATTACCGGGCGGGTAGGCCTGCGGCTCGTCGATCCCGGCAACCTGGTGACGGCGAACTCCACGCTGACGCTGGTCACGGTGACCCAGATGCAGCCGATCACGGTTGTCTTCACCCTGCCGGAAGACAACCTGCAACAGGTGCTCGATCAAATGCGGCGTGGACATCGGATGCCGGTCGAAGCGTGGAATCACGACAACAGCCAGCAACTCGGCAGCGGCCTGCTTACGACAATGGATAACGTGATCGACACCACGACCGGGACGGTGAAGCTGCGGGCGACGTTCGCGAACAGAGATGAGTCGCTCTTTCCGAATCAGTTCGTCAACACGCGGCTGCTGGTGACGACGATGAAGAACCAGATCCTCGTGCCATCGTCGGCCATTCAGCACAACGGCGATATGGCCTTCGTGTATCTGATCAAGCCGGGTCCGGGCAGCACGCCGACGGGAGGCGGGCAGGGCGGCACTCAGGGGCACGGCACAAACCAGACCGGGCGCGCACAGGGGAACAGCACGAATGAGGCGGGTACGACGGCTCCGACCGGAGTTCCGCCCAAGCAGGCAGGAAGACGCGGAGGCGGACAGCCGGCCGGGACCAGCGCCGGCGCGGGCCGCGAGGCTGAGGGGCCGCCGTATCACGTGGTCCAGCAGACGGTGAAGACGGGCGTTTCGGACCGGAACAACACGGCGGTGGAGGGCATCAAGGCCGGCGACATGGTCGCGAACAGCAGCTTTGACAAGCTCACGAACAACGCGACGATTTTCCTGTCGAAGCAGGGAATTCCCACAACCCAAACCACCATCAGCGGTGAGAGTGCTGCACCGTGAGTCCGTCTCGCCCATTCATTCTGCGGCCGGTTGCGACGTCGCTGCTGATGGCCGCGATTCTGCTGGTCGGGATTGTCGCGTTCACACAGTTGCCGGTTTCGGCGCTGCCTGAGGTCGATTACCCGACGATACAGGTGGTGACGTTCTATCCGGGAGCAAGCCCGGATGTGACGGCAACGACGATCACGGCTCCGCTGGAACGCCAGTTTGGCGAAATCCAGGGGCTCAATCAGATGACGTCGACCAGCGCCGACGGCGTCTCTGTGATCGTGCTGCAGTTCAATCTGTCGCTCGGGATGGATGTGGCAGAAGAAGAAGTCCAGGCCGCGATCAACGGCGGTCAGTCTTTCCTGCCGTCGGATCTGCCGACTCCGCCCATCTACAGCAAGACGAATCCGGCGGATGCGCCGGTGCTGACGCTGGCCATCAATTCTCCGAGTCTGCCGCTGTCGCAGGTTGAAGACCTCGTGGACACTCGCCTGGCGCCGAAAATTTCGCAGCTGAGCGGTGTGGGCCTGGTGAGCATCAGCGGCGGACAAAAGCCGGCGGTGCGCATCCAGGCGAATCCGGTGAAGCTGTCGGCCTTCGGCCTGAACATGGAGGATCTGCGTACGGCGCTGGTGAGCGCCAGCGTCAACGCGGCGAAGGGCAATTTCGACGGGCCGCGGCAGGATTATCAGATCGACTCGAACGATCAGATCACCGACGCCAACGACTACAAGGATGTGGTGGTCGCGTACCGGAATGGCGCGCCCATTTTCGTGAAAGACGTCGCCAATGTCATCAATGGGGTGGAGAACACCCAGCAAGCGGCGTGGGTGAATGAGACGCCGGCGATCATTCTCAACATCCAGCGGCAGCCCGGCGCGAACACGATTACGGTCGTCAAGAGTA
>DATGJK010000552.1:0-3374 GCA_035295245.1 Acidobacteriaceae bacterium | reverse complement strand
CGCTGCCGATGATTCCGCTGTACGCGCTTTCTCACTCGGTGGCAGCGCTGGCGACGGGCGCGTTCCTGATGCAGTTCATGGTGCAGGGCGCGTGGGGCGTGGTTCCGGCGTGGCTGAGCGAACTGTCACCGGGGCCGGTGCGCGCCACGTTTCCAGGCCTCGCGTATCAGCTGGGGAACCTGATCTCGTCGCAGAACAATGAAGTGCAATCGCTCGCGGCGGAGCATTTCCGGACAGGGTATGGGCCGATCCTGGCAGCGACCGTGGGAGTGGTCGCGGTGTATCTGGCGATTGTGGCGGCGTTCGGGCGCGAATCCAGAGGCGCGGAGCTGACGACGCAGAGATAGCTTGCGCGAACGCGGTCTTCCAACGATGATGGGTCGCACCCCATTCCTGTCAATCTGGAGCTGAGAATGCCCGTCCCTGTGCTGAGACCCACCGCAGCCCTTGCGGAGAACTTTGCCGGAGTCACGTACTACATCGAAGGCGAACTTGTGCCCGTTCTGCACCTTGAGCTCAGCGGCATGCCGGTTTATTTCGAGCATTACATCCTTCTGTGGAAGGATCTCAACGTTCGAATTGGCATCAGGCCGCTGAAGGGCGCGCTGAAGCGCGTGCTGGCGGGAATGCCCGTTTTTCTGACGGAGGCCAGCGGTCCAGGGCAGATCGGGTTCAGCCGCGATGGCGCGGGGCATATCTTCGCTATGCATCTGAACCGCGGCGAGGGGCTCGACATGCGCGAGCATCAGTTCCTTGCGGCCACAGGCAGCGTGGACTACACGTTTACGCGCGTGAAGGGCGTGTCGAACATGTTGCTGGGAGGCACGGGGTTCTTTATCGATCATTTCCGGGCGGTGGAGGGCGATGGAATTGTGTGGGTGCACGGGTACGGGAATGTCTTTGAAATTACGCTTGGCGCCGGAGAGCAGATTGACATCGAGCCGGGTGGATGGGTTTACAAGGACACTTCTGTGCAGATGGAAACGCAGTTCCAGAAGCTGACGACGGGATTGTTTGCCAGCGCGGGAAGTCTGGTATGGAACCGGTTTACCGGGCCTGGCCGGGTTGGAATTCAGTCGATGTACGTGCACATGCCGACTGCGGAGTAATCCAGACGCATTCGGAGCACTCGAAGCGAGGTTCTCAGCTTCGAGAGCGCGCGGCGAGGATGGCCTCGGCTGCCCGGAGATCCTCTTCAGTATCGACGCCGATGGTGTCGGCGGGCGCGGGCGCGACGTAGATGTTGATACCGTTGTCGAGCAGGCGAAGCTGTTCGAGGCGTTCCAGTGTCTCCAGCCACGAAGGAGGCAGCGCAGCGAAGCGCGCCAGGGCCGCTTTGCGGTAGGCGTAGATGCCGAGATGCTTGCGGTAGCCGGCGTATCCCGTCTTATCGCGATCGAAGGGAATGGTGGCGCGGGAGAAGTAGAGCGCACGGCCATCGGCGGCAGTGACAACCTTCACGGCGCTGGGGTTGTTGATGTCGTGCGCGGGGCAGCGGACCGCGAGGGTCGCGACGTCGACTTCGGGACGGCGGAAGAGATCGAGCAGGGGGGTGAAGTGCTCCGGCGTGAGCAGCGGTTCGTCTCCCTGGATGTTGACGTAAATGTCGGCGGCGATGGATTCGGCGACGGCATAGACGCGATCGGTGCCGCTGGCGCAGTCGGCGGGGGTGAAGACGGCGGGCATGCCGTGGGCCTGAGCGAAGTCGAGGACCTCCTGGGAGTCGGTGGCGACGAGGACGTTATCGAACTGAGGGCAGGCGCGCGCGGCGCGGTAAACCCAGGCCAGCATCGGCTCGCCGGCAATTTCGCGAAGAACTTTGCGGGGCAGGCGCGTGGAGCCGAGGCGCGCGGGGATGACGCCGAGGATGGAACCGAGATCAGAGGGCAAGTGGGAACCTCGAAATGCAGTTTAGCCATGCAGGAAATAGAACATCAAGAATAGCATCAAATGATGCTATAATTTGTGCGCGGAGGAGGCATGAGAACGACAGTCACGCTGGATGATGAACTGCTTGCGAAGGCACAGAAGTACACCGGAATCGAGGAAAGAGCAGCGCTGATTCATGCCGGACTCAAAGCTCTGGTAGAACGCGAGGCCGCGCGCAGAGCGGCACTGCTGGGCGGTTCGATGCCGGGGTTCAAGGCTGCGCCCCGCAAGAGGCCCTGGGTGGAAGCGGCCGCCAGGCGGCGGAGATCGAAGATCGCGTGATCCTCGCCGATACCTCGATCTGGATTGACCACTTTCGGCGCTCTGATCCCGTCCTCTATCGTTTGTTTCACGCCGATCGAATCTTCATGCACCCGATTGTGATAGGAGAAGTGTCGCTCGGTCTGCGCGCGGACCGTCCCGCAACTCTGGAAATTCTCCAGGATCTGCCGCGTGCTGTTGTTGCGGAACACGAGGAAGTGCTGCACCTGATCGAGGATTGGCAACTCTACGGCTCCGGTATCGGTTACGGGGATGCGCAATTGCTTGCTTCGGTTCTGCTGACGCCCGGTTCGCGGCTATGGACAAGGGACACGTCATTGCGCAAAGTGGCGCAACAGCTTTCCCTGGCCGCCGATCTTCCCTAAACATGGCACGGTTGCGTTTGCCCAGGGGCAGCCGTTAGTGTGATTGCTGACGGAGAAACCATGGCAGCCGAAACGGTCATCAGCCCCAATCTTGAATCCATTCTGCGCGAGAACCGGGTGTTTCCGCCGCCCGAGGAGTTCGCGCGGAAGGCGCACATCCAGAGCCTGGCGCAGTACGAGGAGATGTACCGGCGATCCATCGAGGATCCGGAGGTGTTCTGGGCGGGAGTGGCGCGGGAGCTGCACTGGTTCGAGCCGTGGCAGAAGGTGCTCGAGTGGAACGAGCCGTGGGCCAAGTGGTTTGTCGGCGGAAAGTTCAACCTCTGCTACAACTGCCTGGACCGGCACGTCGAGAACGGGCGCGGGGAGAAGACGGCCATTCTCTGGGAGGGTGAGCCGGGCGAGGTGCGGCGGCTGAGCTACAGCCAACTGCTGGCCGACGTGCAGCGGTTCGCCAGCGCTTTGCGCTGTCTGGGAATCAAGAAGGGCGATCGCGTTGCCGTCTACATGGGCATGACGCCGGAGCTGGCGATTGCGATCCTCGCCTGCGCGCGCATCGGCGCGGTGCACTCGGTGATCTTCGGCGGATTTGCGGCGAACGCGATTGTAGATCGCGTGAACGATGCGAAATGCGTGGCGATTATCACGCAGGACAGTTCGTACCGGCGCGGCAACGAGGTGAAGCTGAAGGCCACCGTGGACGAGGCGGTGGGACAGTGCCCGACGGTACAGCATGTGGTCGTGTATCGCCGCACCGGGTCGCCGGTCGAGATGCAGAGAGGACGCGATTCCTGGTGG
>DATGJK010000551.1:0-10569 GCA_035295245.1 Acidobacteriaceae bacterium | reverse complement strand
CTGCCGCCTGAGAGCGCTTTGAGCAGGGGCTCGATGTCGATCTGATCGTCTCCGACTGTTCGCGACAATGGCCGATCAGCGCTGGGTTGACAGGACTGGATGTGTCTTCTATGCGTGAGTATCTCGAGACCGGTGAAGTTTCCGCACTTCCTCCCAGCCGCCCCACGGTCCTGCTTGTCGAGGACGACCGCGCGATTCGCTATCTGTTTACGCAGGTGCTGCACAACAGTGGCTACTTCGTCATCGCCGCAGAGGACGGAGCAACGGGCCTGGATATTGCACGCGCCCGCATTCACACCCTCGATGCTGTGATCACCGACTCCCGCATGCCGGGTCTGGAAGGCCGCGAACTCGTCACGCACATACGCTCTCTGCGCACCGACATTCCGATCCTCGTTGTGAGCGGGGGTGTCGAAGCGGGTCATGGCGCGAATCCCGCCGATCCGGGCACGCGCTACTTCGCCAAACCGGTGTCTCCGGAACGCCTCCTCGTCGAACTGCGCCGTTCTCTTCGCAACTCCTCGCGCTAACACGCTCCATGCTCTAGGATGAACTGTTTGCATCTGTGTGTGCGGGAGAGGCAATGATCATTGGCGTTCCGAAGGAAGTGAAGGACCACGAGAGCCGTGTCGGCATCACGCCTGCCGGCGTGAAGGCACTGAGCGAAGCGGGGCACAAGGTGCTGGTGGAAACGCGTGCCGGGGAACAGTCGGCCTTTACGGATGATGAATACCAGTCCGCGGGCGCGGAGATCGTCGGTTCGGCGCATAACGTATGGGGTCACGCCGACATGGTGGTCAAGGTAAAGGAGCCCATCGAGAAGGAATACGGGTATTTCCGGGAAGGGCTGGTGCTGTTCACCTATCTGCATCTGGCTCCGGTTCCTGAACTGACGGCCAAGCTGCTGGAGAAAAAAGTGGTTGGGATCGCCTATGAAACGATCCGCGACCGCGCGGGCACTCTGCCGTTGCTCACGCCCATGTCAGAGGTGGCCGGCCGCATGGCCGTCCAGGTAGGCGCCGCGTATCTCGAAACCGAGCGGGGCGGGCGCGGGCTGCTTCTGGGCGGAGTCCCGGGAGTGCCGCCGGCGAGTGTTTGCATCATTGGCGGCGGGATTGTCGGCACGAACGCGGCCAAAATTGCACTGGGTATGGGCGCCAGGGTTACCCTGGTGGACCTGAACCTGAACCGTCTCCGCGAACTCGACGACATTTTTAACGGCCGCATCTTCACTCTGGCTTCGAACTCCTGGAATATTACACGGGCGGTGCAGGATGCCGATCTTGTCATCGGGGGCGTGCTGATCCCGGGGGCAGCGGCTCCGAAGATCGTGACCCGCGACATGGTCCTGAAGATGAAAAAGGGTGCGGTCATCGTCGATGTCGCGATCGATCAGGGCGGGTGCGTGGAGACCGCGCATCCTACGACGCACAGCGACCCGGCTTATGAAGTGAATGGGGTCGTCCACTACTGCGTGACGAATATGCCCGCAGCCGTGCCGAACACCTCGACGCTGGCGCTGACGAACGCGACATTCCCGTACGTGATGCGTCTGGCGCGTCAGGGAGCGAAGAGGGCAATCCTGGAAGATGACGGCATTCGCGATGGCGTCAATACCTGGGATGGAACGCTGACCTGTGAACCGGTCGCCGTTTCACAAAAGAAGCCCTGGAAGCCGGTACGCGAGCTGCTCGCTTAGTCTGCGAAGGAAAATGGCTGCGAAAGAAATTTGGCTCCGGAACCCCGGAGCCAATTCCTCTTTCAGCTGGGGCACGTGTCTTATTGTCCCTGGGTGACGTGGACGCTGTGCTCGAGGCGGAAGGTCAGCAGGGTCTCCGCGGGCAGGAAGATTTCCTTGTTTCCGGTTAGAGCGCTGCCGGCCGTGCCTGCGCCTGCGCCAGCGAGGCCACCGATGAGCGCGCCCTTGCCGCCGCCGGCCAAACCTCCAACCAGCGCGCCGAAGCCCGCACCGCCGCCTGCGAAGAGTGCCGTCCGCTTGCCTTTGCCTTTTTCCACCTGCGACATCGTGCTGGTTTGTACCGGGTAGCTACCCCAGTTCGTCTTGACGCGCTCCAGTCGAAGTGCGAGTTCCGCCCCGCCCTTGAAGTGTCCCAGCGCCTTCGCCGCGACGACCACGCCTTCCGCCTGCGCACCACGCGGGATCACGGTTTGACCATCGACGACCACGTCGTCTGCCACGGTTGCGCCGAAGCTCTCGCCATCCTGGCTGACCTTCGACCCGAGGTCCTGATCAAGACGAACGCGCAGATGCGTTCCTGCCGGAACCACGATGGTGGGTGGCGGCGCCGGAGGAGCCGGCGGATTCTGTGCCTGGCTCTGCGGTGCGGCATTCGGAGCGCCCGGCTGCGCCGCATTCGGGGCGTTCGGTTGCGCTGCATTGGGTGCGCTCGGGTTCTGTGCGCTCGTCTGCGACGTATTTTCGGAGTTAGGTGGGTTTGTCTTGCCACAGCCGCCGAGCGCCAGCGCGCCGGCAAGGGCCAAAACTGTCAACGATACCGCATTGGGGAGTCGTTTCATTGGGTACCTCGTTCCTGAATACGGGAATCTTACGTGAAACCGGGCCGGAGTTAAACGTTCGTACCGCATCGTTGAGGACCTCTTCATGTGCTCCGATTTTGGTGCAGGCCTATAATCATGCGTAATTCGGGCGGTCAAAGTGGCTGAACAAAAACATCGGAGAGGCACGCTGATCTGGCTGGGCGTGGCAGTTTTCGTTCTGCTGGTGCTGCTCATCGCGCTGAACGCCTTCAACGTGCGGTCGCTCAACCCGCAGACCACTGAGCAAATCTTCCTTCTTACTTCACTCTCGGTCATCGTATTTCTTCTCTTCGTCATAGCCCTCGTGCTGCTGCTGCGCAGCCTGATTAAGGCACTCGCCGAGCAGCGCAGCCAGGTGCTGGGCGCACGACTCCGCACGCGCATGTTCTTCGGAGCCCTGCTGCTCTCGTTTGCTCCGGCATTGTTCATGTTTTTGTTCAGCTTTCTGCTGATGAACCGGTCCATCGACCGGTGGTTCTCGGAGCCCCTGACGCAGGTGCGCGATAACTCCGCGCAAATTGCGGCGGAGCTTTCCCATTACGCCACAGTCAATGCGCGATCCGAAGCAGAAAGCCTGGCTCGTTCCGCCGCGATGGCCACTGCTTTTGCGAACGGGGACCGCACCGCGATGGTGGACGAGATCCGCAGCCATGAGATCACACTGCAGGGTGGCTTTGCCGTTGTCTACCGGGATGCAACTCCGCTGGCATCATATGAACTGCCGCGTGCCTCCGGGGCTGTGCAAGTCGAGTCCTGGCTCAATGGGGATCAGCGCGAGACAGTCCCCGCCGGTCAGCCGCTCACTGATACGGTACTGAGGGCGGCGCAGCGCTCCGACGAGCCAATGCTGAGCATTGGGGGGGATGAATACGCGCTCGGAACGGCCAGTCTTCCGCAGGGCGGTGTTGTGGTCACCGGCGTGCCGATGCCCGCGGGGTTCAGCAACATCATCACCAGTCTGAACACCGGGGCGACCCAGTATTGGGCTCTGTACCGCCAGCGGCGCCTGATTCGCGCATGGTATTTCATGCTGCTGCTGATGCTGACCATCCTGGTTTTCTTCTCTGCCGGTTGGCTGGCGCGCATCGTCTCGCGGCAGATTACCGGGCCCCTCGAGGCGCTCGCGGACGCGATGGTGGAAATTGGCAAAGGGGAGTACAGCCATCGCGTCACGGTTCCCGCCAACGCCGAAATGGAGGAGCTGGTACGCTCGTTCAACCACATGGCCGCCGATCTCGAGGAGAGCCGCCGGCTTGCGGAGTCGTCTGCGCGCGACTTGTCCGCTGCCAACGCTGCTATTGAGGCCCGGCGCAGGGAACTGGAGACGATTCTGGAGACCATCCCTTCGGGAGTCGTCACGCTGGATGCGCAGAGGCGGGTCCTCATTGGGAATCGCGCCTTCGCCGATCTCCTGCGGCTCGACGGCCATCTCGAACTGAAAGGCACGGCCGTCGATTCGCTGATGCCGGAAGATTTGGCGGCCGAAGTGAGGCGGCTCGATCGCCGGGCTCACCGCATGGGCGTTGCCTCCACCGAATTCGAACTGCACACGCCGCGTGGCCCGATGACTCTGGCTCTCACGATTGCGGCTCTCGAGCCGGGAAGCTCGCAGGCGCGCAGCGGCTCGATCCTGGTGATGGAGGATGTGACGGAGCTGATGCAGGCGCAGCGCCAGTCCGCGTGGAAGGAAGTTGCGCAGCGCATTGCCCACGAGATTCGCAACCCGCTCACTCCCATCACGCTCTCCACGGAGCGCATCCGCCGGCACGTCGACCGGAGTCTGCCCGAATCGCCCGGCGTGATTCGCAAATGCTGCGACGCCATTCTCGGCTCGGTCGAGTCCATGCGCACGCTGGTGAGCCAGTTTTCCGCGCTGGCGGAATTCCCGTCTGCGGCCCCGCGCAGCGCCGACCTGAACGAGATCGTGGAGAGCGCGCTGCTGCTTTTCGAGGGCCGCATCCACAATATCCGCATCGAGCGGCACTTCGATTCGCAAATCCCGCCGGTGATGGCAGATCCGGAGGCGATGCGCCGCGCGCTGGCGAACCTCATCGACAATGCTGCCGAAGCGATGCAGGACTCGCTGCTGCGCGTGCTCTCGATTCAGACGATTGCCGGCGAGCGGCAGGGGATGGCGGAGATCGTGGTCGCCGACACTGGCCCAGGAATCACGGATGAGATGCGCGAGCGGCTCTTCCTGCCGTGGTTCTCGACCCGCCAGCGCGGCACGGGCCTCGGGCTCTCCATCGTCGCCAAAATCATCCAGGAACACGGCGGATCCATTCGCGTGGAGCACAACACACCCACCGGCGCGCGCTTTATCATCGAATTGCCGCTGGCCGACAGCAGTGCCGCCGAGGGTGCGCCGGCCGCGGCTGCGAGTCGAAGCACATAGAACTCGGGCCCTATGAACCATATCCTCATCGTGGACGATGAAGCGGAGATTCGCGAATCGCTGGAGGAGATCCTGCGCGAGGAGGGCTACGCCGTCACCACGGCCGCCACCGCCGCCGAGGCGCTGACTCTGGCGCGCGATCCCATCTTTGACGTCATGCTGCTCGACGTTTGGCTTCCCGACCGGGACGGGATCGAGGCGCTGTCGGAATTGCGCAATGCCGACCCAGTCTCTCGTCCGGAAGCCATTGTGATCTCCGGCCACGCGACGATTGAGACCGCGGTCAAGGCGACCAAACTGGGAGCCTTCGATTTTCTCGAGAAGCCGCTGATGCTGGAGCGTACGCTGATCGTCGTCAAGAATGCCATCGAAGCGCGGCGGCTGCGCATGGAGAACGTGGAGTTCCGGCGGCAGTTGGCTCACGAAGCGCGGATCACCGGCGAAAGCGTCCAGGCGCGCGCCCTTCGCCAGCAGATCACGCTGATGGCTCCGACGAACGGCCGGGTGCTGATCTATGGCGAGTCCGGTTCAGGCAAGGAGCTTATTGCCCGTGCAATCCACGCCGGCAGTTTGCGGAGCGATCGCGTTTTTGTGGAACTGAACTGCGCCGCGATTCCCGAGGCTTACATCGAGAGCGAGCTCTTCGGATATCGCAACGGAGCGATTCCCGGCGGTCCTGCGGAAAAGCGCGGCACCTTCGAGCGAGCCAACGGCGGCACGCTTTTCCTGGATGAAGTTGGCGATATGAGCCTGAAGACGCAGGGAAAGGTTCTGCGCGCGCTCGACGAGCAGCGTTTCGTGCCGATTGGCGCAACGCAGCCGATCAGCGTCGATGTGCGCGTCATTGCCGCCACGAACAAGGATATTGAGGAGGAAATTGCTAGGGGCAATTTCCGCGAGGATTTTTTCTATCGGCTCAATGTGATCCCGTTTTTTGTGCCGCCGCTCCGCGATCGGCGAGAGGATATCCCGCTGCTGGTGAAGGAATTTCTTCAGCTGTTCGGTCGTCAGTACGGCCGGCCGCGGGTGGAGATCAGCGATGAAGCCATTGAGCTGTTGCGCCAGTACCACTGGCCCGGCAATGTGCGGGAGCTGAAGAATGTAATCGAGCGGGTGCTGATCCTGAATCCCAACGTGCATCGCATCGACCGGCGTCACCTGCCCATGCTGGTGCAGCGCAACGCCGTGCGCACCGGGGACTTCGACACGCTGCAGCAGGCGCGTGACGCGTACGAGCGGGAATACATTCTGAAGAAGATCGATGAGTGCAACGGGAACATGAGCCGCGCCGCGGAGATTCTCGGGCTGGAGCGCAGCCATCTTTATCGCAAGATGAAGGCACTAGGCATCGCGGCTCGCGAAGCCCCGCAGTAAGCGCGAGGCGGGCCTTCATCACGTCAGCGTCAGCACCGTGATTTCCGGGGGACAGTTCAGGCGGATGGGGAGTCCTACTGTGCCGATCCCGCGATTGACGTAAAGCTGCGTGTCCCCGTAGTGGAACAGGCCCTGGACATATTTCTTGCCGAGCGGAGGCAAAACCAGCGGCGGAAGGAAGGGCAGCCGCACCTGACCGCCATGGGTATGTCCGGAGAGCACCAGATCCGCCTTGTATTTGGCGATTTCCGGCAGGATGTCCGGCTCATGGGCCATCACGATGATGGGTTCGCCGCCAGCGCGTGGGATGGCCTGCTCAGGACGGGATTTGCCCTGATCCGCACTGTCGAGCCCGGCGAGCCACAGGCGCTGTCTACCACGCTCCAGGGGGATCGCCTGATTCAGCAGGACCGGGATTCCGTTTTCCCGCAAAGGCCCGATCACGTACTTCTCTCCGACCGAGCAGTCGTGATTGCCCATGATCGCGTAACGCAGAGGACACTCGATCTTGCTCAAGATCTCGGCGCAGCCGGCGGCATGGCGGCGGGCATAGGACTTCGGCAGGGGGCCGTCACTGACGAAATCGCCGGTCAGCAGCACCATGTCGGGGCGCAGACGGTTCACCCGCTCGACCATGTCGCGAAGGAAGTATCCCTCAGAGAACTCGGCGTAGTGAAAGTCGGAAATCTGCACCACGCGCATGCCCCGGAAGGCATCAGGCAGCCGTGGGAGATGGAGTGCGTACTGCTCGACGCTTAACTCGTGGCGAGCTATCTCGGCGGCATAGAGCGTCAGACCGCCGGCGGCCAGGGCAGAAAGCTTCAGAAAGGAACGCCGGGTCAGGCGACTGCTCGAGCGTGGCGCATTGGGAACCCCCATTTCTTCATCATAGGTGGGGACGCGGGAGCGCCTCTCAGCGACATTAGTTGTAATGACAGCCATTGTTCCGTTGGATGCACGCGCCGAAAACAACCAGGCCGGCAGCGGCCCGGCCTGGTTGAACCGGAGTGCACTTACCAGCCGTACACGCGGTAATACGGGTACGGATATGCTGGGTAGCCGTATGGATACGGCGGCGCCATGTACACGGGTCGACGGACCAGGCGCGGAGAATTCTGCGCCAGTCGTTGCGCCTCCTGCCAGGATACCGGCTGAACGGTCACAGGAGTCGACAGATGGAAGTTCAGCAGCGTCTCCGGAGGAAGCAGCACACGCGGACCATTCGTGTGCGCGGAGGCCAGCATCCCTGCTCCGCCTCCAATCACAGCGCCCGCAGCCGCACCGGGACCGCGGCCGATGATTCCGCCAATGATTGCGCCAACCAGCGCGCCGCCTACGGTGTTGGTGGCGGTGTAACCAGCTTTATTGGGCTCCTTGCTTGACCACACGTCGCTCTGGACCGAATATTGGCGCCCACTCAGGTTGAGTGCCGTGATCTGCAGCGAAATTTCTCCGCTGCCGGCCAGGTTGCCGGGTTTCTTTGCTTCGACAACCGTGCCCTCCAGCACCGCGCCCCGCGGAATCGCCAGGACATTGCCTTCGAAAACATCGCTGGCTGCGGTCGCTTCAAAAGTGGCGCCGGGCTGCAGTTTGGTCACGTCCAGAGGCTGGCTGGTGCGGATTTGCAGCAGCGTGCCGGCTGGAATGGTCACCGGTCCGCTGACAGGCTGCGGCGGAGGATAGTTGCCGTAGGCGGGATACTGCCCCTGATTCGGATACTGATTCGGATAGCCGCCCTGACTTGGGTACTGACCCTGATTGGGATACGCTCCCTGATTCGGATATTGCCCCTGGTTGGGGTACTGATTCGGATACGCCGGGTACGGCTGCCGTGCCGGAGGCGCGGTCTGGTCGGGTGGAGGCGGCGGAGGCACCTGATCGTTCTGGGCCGCGGAGGGTTGCTGCTCCTGATCCGGCGGCGGCGGAGCGTCCTGCTGCTGCGCCTCTGGCGCTGGGGTGCTTTGTCCGTTGCCCGAGACGGTGATGTTGTCCTGAATGCCCGCAACGCCGGGGACGTTCGCAGCTACGGTTTCGGCTTCCTGCCGCTGTTGATCGGTGTTCACGGTGCCTGAGAGCGTGACGACGCGATTGGCGGTGTACGCCTTGATGTTCAGGCCCTGCAAGGCAGCGTCATTGCGAATGGCCGATGCGACGCTGGCCTGCAGGTCGCCGTCGCTGCCGGCGGCGTCCTGGGCCAGGGCGATCGGCCCCGAGATCAGGGCGGCGAGCGCGAACGCCGCGCCCGTCTTCCACAAATTGATTTTAAAAGTGCTGTGCATGATTGCGGCTCCCGCGCTTCGAGTCTATTCCGCCTGCGTGGTGACAAACCTGCAGCAAACCTGTTTACGGCTCGCTGAGGTTTAGACGCAATGCCCCCGAAGCGTCATCCTTCTCGATGACTTCCAACACTTTATTGGACGAAAAGTTTTGGCCGCAGGCCGCACGAAGGCGCGCGCTCAACCGCGCTTCCGGCGGTAATACTCGATGAGCGTAGTTGTTGAGCTGTCGTGACTTCCGGCAGCGGGGCCCGAGCCTTCCAGTTCTCCGATGATCTTTTTGGCCAGCACCTTGCCCAGTTCGACGCCCCACTGGTCGAAAGAGTCGATTTGCCAGATCACGCCCTGGGTGAACACGCTGTGCTCATACATGGCCACGAGCTTGCCCAGTGCCTCCGGCGTCAGCTCGTCGAGGAGGAACGTGCTGGAGGGGCGGTTGCCCTCGAAGACGCGGTGGGGCACCAGCCAGTCCGGGGTGCCTTCGGCCTTCACATCCTGTGCCGTCTTGCCAAAGGCGAGGGCTTCGCCCTGGGCGAAGACATTCGCCATGAGCAGATCGTGGTGGTTTCCCAGAGGGTTCAGCGTTTTGGAGAAGCCGATGAAGTCGCAGGGAATGAGGCGCGTCCCCTGGTGGATGAGCTGGTAGAACGAGTGCTGGCCGTTTGTGCCCGGCTCGCCCCAGAAGATGGGGCCGGTCTCATACTGCACGCGCTCGCCCGACAACGTTACATGCTTGCCGTTGCTCTCCATAGTCAGCTGCTGCAGGTAGGCGGGGAAGCGCTTCAGATACTGGTCGTAGGGAAGGACGGCCACGGTTTCCGCCCCAAAGAAGTCGGCATACCAGAGGGTCAGCAGACCCATCAGGACGGGCAGGTTCTTCTCGAAGGGCGCGGTCCGGAAATGCTCGTCCATGGCGTGAAAGCCTGCCAGCATTTTTCTGAAGTTGTCCGGCCCGATGGCGAGCATGGTGGAGAGTCCGATCGCCGAATCCATCGAGTAGCGGCCGCCCACCCAATCCCAGAAGCCGAACATATTCGCGGTGTCGATGCCGAATTTCGAGACTTCCTTCGCGTTCGTCGAAACGGCAACGAAGTGCTTCGCCACGGCTTTCTCGTCTTTCAGCTTCTTTAGTGACCACTCCCGGGCCGTCTGCGCGTTGGTCATGGTCTCCAGGGTCGTGAAGGTTTTCGACGAGATGATGAACAGCGTTTCTTCCGGATCGAGATCGTGGGTCGCCTCGGCGAAATCCGTCCCGTCCACGTTGGAGACGAAGCGGAAGGTCATGTCGCGGCGGCTATAGTGGCGCAGGGCCTCGTAAGCCATGACCGGCCCCAGGTCGGATCCGCCGATGCCGATGTTGATCACGTTGCGGATGCGCTTGCCGGTGAAGCCTTTCCACTCGCCGCTGCGCACGCGGTTGGAGAAGTCCGCCATGCGGTCGAGCACATCGTGCACGGCAGGAACGACATTCTCGCCATCGACCAGGATCTCCGCGCCGCGCGGAGCCCGCAGCGCGGTGTGCAGAACGGCGCGTTTTTCGGTGATGTTGATCTTTTCGCCGCCGAACATGGCCGTGATACGGTCGCGGAGCAGGCTCTCTTCCGCGAGCCGAATCAGGAGCCGCAGCGTCTCATCGGTGATGCGGTGTTTCGAATAGTCGAAGTAAATTCCTTCCGCCTCCAGAGTGAGCCGCCTGCCGCGCTCCGGATCGGTCTGGAAGAGCTCGCGCAGGTGCCGGTTCCTGATCGTCTCGTAGTGCGCCTGCAGCGATTTCCAGGCAGGCAGTTGCGTCAAAGGCGTCTGAACGGCGGTGGCTGTGGCGCTCATAGCATTTCTCCGATTCATAGTGTGTCTACTGGTTTCGATTCCCGCGGCTCGCGGAAGGATCGCATGAGGAGCGAACAAACCTGAGATTCAGTTGCCGGTGGGAATGATTCCGGCATTTTCCACCATCAGGACAACGGT
>DATGJK010000550.1:0-5287 GCA_035295245.1 Acidobacteriaceae bacterium | reverse complement strand
GACGAACACGCTGCTGCTGCTGGCCGCGCTGGCGCTGACTGCGCATTTCCTGTCGCGAGCGGTAGCTCTGATGCGCGGGAGCGTGCGGCTGCGGGCGCCGGGGCTGGCGGTGACGGGGCTGGCTGCGACGCTGATCGTGGGCGTCACCGGATCGCTGGCGGCGCTGGGAGACACGCTCTATCCCGCGCACAATCTGATGGCGGCGATTGCGCAGGATTTTTCGCCAGGGAGTTCCTGGCTGCTGCGGATTCGCTGGGTGCATCCAGCGATCAGCGTGATCGCCGGGGCGTTTATCTGCTGGCTGGTGGTCAGCGCGTTGAGGAAGGCTGAGGCGGCAAACGCAAAGCCGCTTGCCGTTGCCGTCGCCCTGCTGCTCGGGCTGCAGTACCTGCTGGGCGCAGCCGATGTGGGATTACTGGCGCCGACATGGATGCAGATGACGCATCTGCTGGGCGCGGATCTGCTTTGGATCACGCTGGTGCTGTTGTCGGCGCGCTTATGCCTGGTTCCAAAACAGGCGAAGGCGACGGCCTAGTTCCGCACACAGGGACGGTTTGGCTTGCCTGCGGCGGTCGAGCCCGATAAAGTTCAGGTGTCAGATAAAGCGATTCACTCAAAAGGAAATGAGCCGTGACCAGGACTGCCGTGACCGCTGGCGAACGCCGTGAAATTGCAACCAAGCAGGAACGCCTGACCGCTCTGATGAAAGAGCGCGGCTGGTCGGCGATTCTGATCAGCCGCAACGAGAACCTCGCCTGGGCAACGGCGGGACGAGTCGAGGCGCGCGTCCCACTGGGAAAAGAGACGGCAGTGTGCTCGCTGCTGGTGACGAAGGAGGGCAAGCAGTACTACGTCGCTCCGAAAAACGAGGGGCCACGGCTAGCGGATGAGGAGTTTGCCGGACTGGATGTGGAACCGGCGCTCTATCCCTGGACGGAAGACGCGGCAGGCGATCTGGCGCGCAAACTGGGCGGCGCGGAGATCGGAGCGGATACGGCGCAGGCAGGATTCTATCCGGTGAACCTGACGGACCTGCGGGCGCCGTTGCTCGAGGGCGAGGTGGAGCGGTTTCGGGCGCTGGGCAAAGCGGTGGCGGAGTCGACCACGCGTGTGCTGAAGACGCTGCAGCCGGGTGTGACCGAGGACGAGATGGCGGCGCGGGTCTCGGCTGATCTGCTGGCGCAGCACATAACGCCGACGGTGCTGCTGATGGCGACCGACGAGCGCATCCTGAAATATAAACATGCGGTGCCGCGGACCGGCGTGCTGAAAAAGTACGGAATGCTCAATCTGTGCGCGCGGCGGGATGGGATGGTGATCTCGATAACGCGCTTCGTTCATTTTGGGCCGATGCCGAAGGAATTGGCGGCAAATTTCGAGAAGGCGGCGCGTATCAACGCGGCGCTGCTGCATGCCACGCGCGAGGGCGCGACTTCGGCGCAGCTGTATGAGGTGGCGGCGAAGGGGTATGCACAGGCGGGAGCAGCGGATGAGATCACGAAGCATCACCAGGGCGGTCCGTGCGGCTACGCGGAGCGCGACTGGGTCGCGACGCCGAATGGGAGCCAGCAGGTGCAGGCGGTGCAGGGATTTGCGTGGAATCCGAGCCTGCAGGGTGCGAAGGCGGAGGATACGGCGCTGCTGCGCAACGGCGAAATCGAGATTGTGACGGCGACGCCGGAGCTGCCGGCGATCGAGGCGGAAGCCGGCGGGCAAGTCTATCGTTCCGCGGGCGTGTATTTGCCGTAAGCGCGAAGCTTGGCGCTCAGCATGACATTCGGGGGATTGTGAAGATGCGAAT
Source organism: Acidobacteriaceae bacterium (assembly GCA_035295245.1). GTDB lineage: Bacteria > Acidobacteriota > Terriglobia > Terriglobales > Acidobacteriaceae > Palsa-343. Next base: position 3,486 of record DATGJK010000550.1, on the reverse strand, counting down.
GGGCTGGTGGTGGAGTGCAACCGCTTTCATCGCGCTGGTGGCGATGGCGGCTTCGGGTGCGATCGCGCAGGCGACGAAGTACGCCGATCAGCCGCCGCTGCTGGTGGGAGCGGCGTGGTATCCCGAGCAATGGCCGGAGCCGGAGTGGGACCACGACTTGTCTCTGATGGAGGCCGCGCATATCGATGTCGTGCGGGTTGGAGAATTTGCGTGGAGCACGATGGAGCCTTCGGAAGGGAAATACGAATTTGGCTGGCTCGATCGCGCGATTGCGCTGGCGGCGAAGCACCACATCTGCGTGGTACTGGGCACGCCGACGGCTGCGCCTCCGGCATGGATGACGACGAAGTATCCGGAGACACTGCGCGTGGACGAGAACGGCAGGCGCGCCGAGCACGGCAACCGGCAGCAGTTCTCGTTCACGGATCCGAAGTACCGGCAGTTCGCGCACGACATCGCCGAGCAGATGGCGATTCATTTTGGACACAATCCAAATGTGGTGGGCTGGCAGCTGGATAACGAATATGCCGACCCTGATTTTGGCCCCACGGCGCGGCGGCAGTTTCACGCCTGGCTCGAGAAGAAGTATGGGACGGTTGCGAACGTGAACCAGCACTGGGCGACGGCGTACTGGAGCCAGACGTACGACAGCTTCGACGAAATTCCGCTGCGCGCAGAGCGGGAGAATCCGGCACTGCTGCTGGAATGGAAGCGGTTCGTGAGCGAGACCTGGAAGAGCTATTCGCTGAATCAGATTTCGGCGATCCGGCCGCACGCGGATCCGCGGCAGTTCATCACGACGAACACGATGGGCTGGTTCGACGGATTCGACGAGTACACGGTGCACTCGGTGCTGGATTTGGCGGCGTGGGACGACTACATCAGCACGGATACCTACGACTGGATCGACAACGGCGCGCGCCACGACCTGGCCCGCGGATTTAAGAACAAGAATTTCTGGGTCATGGAGACGGAACCTGCGTTTGTGAACTGGCGTCCGACAAACACGCCGCTGGAGAAGGGTCAGGTGCGGGACATGGCCTGGCAGGCGATCGGACACGGGGCGGACGTGGTGGAGTACTGGCAGTGGCGGAGCGCGCCCAACGGGCAGGAGGAGTACCACGGAGTGCTGGTGGGGGCGGATGGCACGCCGGTGCCGGTGTACGACGAGGTTCGCCAGATCGGCGAGGAGTTTGCGAAGGCAGGGCCGGAGATTGCGGGAACCGCTCCGCATTCGGACGTCGCGCTGGTGAATGACTACGACAGCCGATGGGCGATCGATTTCCAGCGGCACAGCGCGGGCTTCGATCCCGTGAAGGAGATGCTGGCGTTCTATGAGCCGCTGCGCATGCGGTCACAGGCCGTCGATGTGATCTCGATTGATGCGCCGCTCGATGGGTACAAACTGGTCGAGCTTCCGGCGCTGAATGTTCTGTCGCAGGCGGCGGCGGACAAGCTGATGGCTTACGTCAGGAACGGCGGGCATCTGGTGCTGGGGCCGAGGACGGGCATGAAAGACGAGTACAACGCGCTGTACCCGGAGCGGCAGCCCGGCCCGCTGGCTGAATTCCTGGGCGGACGCGTCGACCAGTTCTACGCGCTCGACCAGAACGTTCCGCTGAGCGGGGACTGGGGAGCCGGCACGGCAAACGTCTGGGCGGAGCAGCTGAGCGTGCGATCGCCGGACACGAAAGTGCTGATGCGCTATGGCAAAAGCAATGGCTGGCTCGACGATCAGCCGGCGGCGATCTCGCGGCAGGTGGGCAAGGGAACGATTACGTACATCGGCGCGTGGATCGATCCGCTGCTGATGGAGGAGATGACGAAAGAGGCGCTGCAGCAGGCAGGGGTGCAGCCGATCGTGCGATCGGCTCCTGCGGGCGTGGAGGTCTGCCAGCGTTCCAGTGCGGATAAGTCCATTGTGATTCTCATCAACCACAACACCAATGATGAGCATGTGGACCTGCCGGGGCCGATGCGCGACCTGATCGGCAATGAGGGGCCGGTGAGCAGGGTGAATCTGCCGGCGTATGGAGTCGCGGTGCTGGAGGCGCAGAAGTAGCGTCGGGCGAAGGCTCAGGAAGGAGACGCGCCGACGTTCTGCCCGGATGGGCGGCTCTTCTGCCACACACGGGAGATAGCGCGCAAAGTGGTCCTGGCTGGGATTTGTCCCGCGTGATCCGCGAAGATCAGTTCACCGGTGCGTTTGTTCTGCGGGCGGTAGTACCAGCGGCTGAAGAGGCAGAGGTGGTCCGCCACGGGTGAGAATGCCGGCCGGCGCGGCACGGGGGGCGGAGAGAGATCCGCGAGAGCGCGGTCGAGGCGCTGCTCGAGTTCGTCGCGGCTCGCGGCGGTGACTACCGGCGCATCGAGGGGAACCGCTTCCGGTGCGGCGACCGGCTGCGCAAAAAGGGAAGTGGAACCGGCGGCTTCGTTGGCGTGGCGCATGCCGAGCACGGAATAATACGCCGGTCCACGCAGACGGCCCTGTGCCAGCGAAAACAGCGCGACGGCGTCAGGCTCGGCGCAGGGCTGAATGACGATGCCGTTGAGACTCGAGAGGGAACGCAGGACGTCGGGAGCTTCGCCGCTTACGGCTTCAGCTTTCGTCAGGCGCGCGTGGATCTCAGCGGCCTTTTCAAATTCAAGAAGGGCTGAGGCGGACTCGCGTTCCCTTTGCAGAGCATCGACCAGGCTGGTTCCGCGGGAGCGGAGAAAGTTCCGCACAGCGGACGCCTCCTCGGCGTAGCGCTCGTCGCTGCAGCCTTTGAAGCAGGGCGCGAGGCACATCTTCATTTCCGAATAGACGCAGCCGGGGAAGCCGGGATCGGGCTGCAAATCCTCGTAGCAGCGGCGCAATTTGAAGAGGTCCAGCATGTTTTCGAGGAAGCGCTCAGCTGCGGCGCGCGACGGAAAAGGGCCGTAGAGGTCGTCCATGCCGGATTTCGTGACCGTATTGGTTACGTAAACGCGGGGATACGCGTTCTCAACGGTCATGCGCAACAGGAAAGGCGGCCGCAGATGGAGGCGTTTGCGGACGCGATCGCCAAAGGCGGCGCGCGTCGCCTCATAGAGGCGCAGAATCGATTCGAAATCGGAGCCGGTAAGGGAGTATTCGATGCGGGCGACCCGGTGCGCCAACTGCAATCGTTTTGACTGGCTGGGCCGCGGGTCAAGAAGGCGGCGGAGGCGGCGGCGCAGGTTGGGAGTGCGGCTGATATACGGTTCGGCGTGCTCGTCGGCGGCGTAGAGCGCGAAAACGCCGGGCGCGGAGGGGATCTGATCCCAGGCGGGATAGGCGGGGTCGAAGGGCAGCGCGTGCGGAAACATTATTCTCCGGCGATGGTCATGCCGTCGATGCGCAGCGTAGGTGCGGCTGTGGCGCTGCGAAACACCAGATCGTTGCCGATGGCAGTGATGTTGCGCAGCATGTCGCGGAGATTGCCGGCGATGGTAATTTCCTGGACGGGGAAGGTGAATGCGCCG
>DATGJK010000549.1:0-15861 GCA_035295245.1 Acidobacteriaceae bacterium | reverse complement strand
CACGCCGCTCGTGCCGGGCGCCCGCAATGGCGCCGTGGTGCTCACGGATGCGTCCGGCAACGTGCTGGGCACGACGTACCTCAGCGGCATCGGCACCGGCCCGCAGGGGCTTTTCGATACCACTCCGCAGACACTCAGCATCTCCGGCCTCGGCACGGTGCGTGGGCTTAGCCTGGACGGCAACGGCAATCTGTATGCCGTTGAGACGTGCAGTGGAACCTGCAATGGAACGCTCGATAAGTTCCCGGCGGGATCCAGCGGCAAGACCCAACTTGCCAGCTTGCCCGATACACTCTTGACCGCCGCGACTGCTGTGGATGGCGCGGGCAATGTGTTCATTACGACGAACCAAAGCCCTAACCCGGGGCTCCTGTTTGAACTTGTCGGAGGTAAGGGGACGGCCCTGCAGCTGACTACCATTCCCGATGCAGACAACAATCTGGAAATCGATGGCGCGGGAAACCTCTACTTCACCGGCTATCACAACGGGAACGACGGCGCGATCTACGAAATTCCGGCTGGATCGACCCAGGCAATCACGCTCGTTCCGAGCGTGACAGGCCGGCGTTTTATCGGGATGGCGCTCGACGCGGCCGGCAATCTGTTTACGGCAGACTACAACAACAGCGTTCTCTACGAGCTTCCCGCCGGGACGACGACTCTGCAAACCCTGGTCACGGGCGGACTCCTTGCGAACCCGGACGGAGTTGCCGTCGACCCTGCCGGCGACATCTACGTGACGAACATTAACGGCAGCGCAGTGGTCCGCTTTGCGGCTGGAACCTACGCTGCCACACTCCTGCCCGAGGCGGGCCAGCGCGGCATCGCGCTGGATAGCGCCGGCAACATGTACACGATCACGAGCGACTCCTCGATTGCGGGTTATACGCGCACGCAGGCCTCGCCGCTGACCTTTGCGGCCACGGTCGTGGGCACGACCAGCAACTCGCTGCAGGGCGACCTCTTTGAGAATGAAGGCAATGCGGCGCTGAACGTTACCGGCTTCCTGGCAAGTGTGCCGTTTGCGCCTGGCGGTCCACTGAACACCTGCGCCACCGGCGCGTTCGCGTCGGGCGCAAGCTGCGTCGTCGGAGCGACCTTCACTCCGACGGCGGCGACGACGGTCATTGGAACGGCCACCATCACCGATAACAGCCTGAACGTTCCGGGCACGGCGCAGACGATCTCGTTATCGGGCACCGGCATAACGACGACGACTTACGGGCTGGCCGTAACGCCGATCGGCTCGGGGGCCGGATCGGTCACCGACAATTTGAACGCGATCAGTTGCACGACGTCGAACGGGAACTTCGCCGGGACGTGCTCAGCGAGCTACGCACCCGGCACGCTGGTCACTCTGACCGCGAGTTCGGTTGCGGGATCGGTCTTCCTGGGATGGGGCGGCGCCTGCACGGGATTTGCGCCAACCTGCCAGGTCTCCGTGAACGGCGCGTTGACGGTCACCGCCAGCTTCTCGCAACAGAACTTCGGCAGCATCAACGTGTGCCCGCCGGGTCAATCCACTCCGGCTCCGTGCAGCGCCAGCATTCCGGTGACGATCAATGTCCCCACCACCACGAGCATCGGCGCGATTCAGGTGGTGACGCAGGGAGTCACCGGCCTTGACTTCTCTCTGGCCAGCCCGGGCACCTGCACCGGAACGATCACCGGCGGCAGCGCCTGCACGATGAATATCAACTTCAAGCCCCTCGCGCCCGGATCGCGCCTCGGCGCGGTCAAACTCTACGACACCTCGGGCACGAATCTGGTCGTCACGGTGCCCATCTACGGCATCGGGCAGGGACCGGCGGCGGCGTTCAGCCCCAGCGCGCCCGTCCCCATTAACACCGGCTCATTCCCGCTGGACTACCCAGCCGGCCTGCTGGTAGATGCGGTTGGCAATCTCTTCATTGCCGAGGGCGACCACACGAACCAGGTGCTGAAGATCGCGCCGAACGGCAGCATCTCCACTGTGGGTTTTAATTTCAATCTCCCTCAGGGAATGGCGGAAGACGGCGCGGGCGACCTCTTCGTTGCAAATAACAACCTGAACGAAGTTATTGAGGTTCCGGCAGGATGCGCCAGCTACTCCTGTCAGGTGGTTCTGGCCGGTACTCTCAGGGCACAGCTGGGAGTGGCTGTCGATGGAGCGGGCGACGTTTTCTTCGGGGACTACCTCGACGGCGAAGTTGCGGAGATTCCCGCCGGCTGCACCAGCACCGCTTGTCAGCAGATCGTCTACAGCGCCGGTCCAGCGGCTGGTTCTAACCCGGTTGACCTCACCGCGGATGCGGCGGGGGATGTTTTCATCGCCGATGCTGGACGCAAGCTGATCGTGGAGGTTCCAGCCGGATGCACAGTCGCCAGCTGCCAAAAGACCATTGGCCTTAATCTAAGCCAGCCGGTTGGAGTGGCGGTGGACGCGGCGGGCGACGTCTTCATCGCGGATCAGGTATTGCGAGAGGTCATCGAAGTCCCGGCCAATTGCACCACGAGCGCCTGCCAGGTGGTACTGGCCAGCGGGATCCAGGCGGCTGCGGTAGCGGTGGATAGCTCCGGCAATCTCGTCATCGATAATGTCTCAGCCTCCAATCCACAGGTACTTGAAATCCCGCGGTCGCTGCCGCCGTCTTTGAACTTCGCGCTCACGAACGTGGGCAGCACAAGCAGTGACAGCCCGCAATCCGTCTCCATACAAAACGTCGGAAACCAGACGCTGACGGGCGGGCTGAGTTTGCCCAACAGTTTGGATTTCGTCGATGTCGCGCCGAGCGGAACTTGCAACCAATTCAATTTGGCTCCGGGTGCAGTTTGCACTCAGGCATTCAGCTTTAAGCCGACGACGACCGGCATCCTGACCGATACGCGCACCTTCAGCGACAACTCAATGAATCTGGCCGCGTCTGTTTCTCTGCAGGCAGTCAACATGGGCGGCATCGCGAACACGAACGGCGCCACCGGGACTGCCGTTCCCAACGTGGTCGGCATGCCGCAGTCGGCGGCGGCGACGCTCCTGTCGCAGGCGGGATTGACTTTGGGAACAGTGACCAGCGGGTACAGCAGCAGCGTGCCGCAGGGCGCCGTGAGCGGTGAAAGTCCGGCAGCAGGCTCGCCGGTGAATCTGGGATCGGCGGTCAACCTGATGATTGCCACCGGCCAGGCGCCGTCACCCGCAGCCAACCCGCTGAAACTGGAGAATAACTACTTCCTGACGGGAGATTTCGCAGTCGCAGGAGTGTCTCTGAAGGGATCCCCCGTCAGCAATGGCATGGTGAGCGGAACCATCACCATCCCCGATCTGACGAGCTGCAACTGCGCCCCGGGTGTTCCCGACGGCGCCGACATTGTGGATGGTCTCCTCTACTGGAGCGTACTGGAGAGTCCAGGCAGTACGCCTTCGGGGAATACGGGAACGTTCCTTGGTTATCCCATCGCCGGTCAGCAGGTCGGGGCGGACATTCCCAACTACAGCGACGGCACCACCACCGGCACGCTGCGTGTGTATCGCGCGGACGTGAACAATTACTTCCAGGTGCAGCCGGGCTGGAATGGGGAGCGCCTCGGCTCGGGCCCATTCGCAGTCTCTCTGCCCGACCGTGCAGGAACGATTCCAGAGGGCGCGAGCCTCGTCGTCCTGTATCGCGTTCTGTCTCTCAGCGTTCCTCTCAAGTCGGTCGTTATCTACGACGGTTCGGTCGTACCGACGGCTTCCGCGAACCAGACGGTGCAGGGATTCTATGACGCGCTGGGCGGAGCCAACGGAGAACTGGCGACGCTTTCGGCCGCAGCGGGAACCTGGAACAACAGCCTGAGTACGGTGACGCTGCCGGCGCACGCAGCGCAGTACAACGCGACGCTGAATGCGAACTCGGCCTATGCCGCGGTGATCTTCTCCACGCCTGTAACCAACAGCGACAACGACGGCATTCTGGATGTGTGGAAGAGCGGACCGGCGGCGCCCGATTTCTTTGCCGGGCAGCCGGGCTATTACGACGTGAAGACGCAATCGTGGGTGGCCTTGCCAGGCGCAAAACACGGGAAGAAGGACCTCTTCGTCCAGTTCGACTACATGTGCGGCGGGGTATCGGAAACGGGGGTTTGCACGGGCGAGAATCTGTTCCCGTCCCCCGATGTCGACGGCAACGATCCGCTGGCCATGGTGCAGCAGGCATTCGCCAACAGTGGAATCGCGCTCCATCTCGAACCGGGCAATGCCGTAGCCGAGAGCACATGCACAGACACTCCCAACGCGCCGCTGTGCCAATTCCCCAGCGAGCCGGGGGTGATCGACTGGAAGAACGGCCTGGAGTTCGCAAAGCTTTGGCCGCGGAACTACAGCTCGTGCCTGTCGGGCGGGGATTGCACAGCTCGTTTCCCGTACGGACAGAAAGACAGCTACCACTACGTTCTTTTCGGCCACTCGCTGGCGATCCCGGCGTGGAACACGCGCTTTGGGACGCTGACGGCAATCTCTGCAAATGCCGCCACAGGCCAGACCACGATCACGACGGCGGATCGGGGTCCCGCTACGCTCGCGAATGGAAGCCCGAGCCCCATCTATTGTCCGAGCCGCTTCACCATCGCCGGTGTGATCGGCAGCCCAACGCTCAACGGCGTGTACAACACGGCATCGTGTCCCAACTCGACGACCATCATTCTGACAACTCCCGGCGTCACAAGCTGGACGTATAACGCTGCCACGAATCCGCCGGAGCCGGACATCGGGCTGACTTCCGGCACAGTGACCAGCATCTCGGGCTACTCGGATCTGGGCGGAGCCGATTCAGCCGTTACCCTGGCGCTCTGGGAGACGGATCCGCAACAGGACATGAGCAAGCGTGCCCAGGTGATCGCGGGCACCTTGTTCCATGAGATCGGCCACACGATCGGATTGAGCCACGGCGGAATGTATTACCAGTCGGGGTCGGGAGGTTTCGTCCAGAACGGAAATCCTGTTCCGACGGGAAGCTACATTCCCACGTTCGACATTAACTGCAAGCCCAACGACCAGAGCTCGATGAATTATCTGTTCCAGCTCGATGGTGTGGGGCCGAATGCAACGATTACGTACTCCAGCCAAACGCTTGGGACGCTGACTGAAGGTTCGCTGGGTTCTGTCGGCAACCTGCTGGACGTCAACAACAATCCTGCGGCCATTGGAGGCTCGGCGTGGTACGCACCATCGCTGCCGCCCAATTCTTCGGAAAGCGCCGCCACGCTGCATTGCGACGGCAGTCCGCTCAACCCCGGAGAAACGGGATATTTTGTGGAGGGGTCAGTTGCGCCCGTCACTCCGGCATGGACGGCTAACCAGAACATCACCTTCGATGGCGTGCAACCTGGGTCAACAGGATTGCCTGGCCTGGTTGGATACAACGATCTGGCCAACCTCGATCTGCGGCAGGTGGGCGCTACCGGTGGCGAGTTCGCGTCGCTGGCGAACGTCCTTTCCTTTGGTTCTTCTCCCACGCCGCTGAGCATTGCCGGCGGTGGAACAGCGACGCTGGGCGCGGGCGGCACGGTGACGCTGGGCCCGGGCGGCTCGGTAACGCTGGTCAACGGCGGCTCGGTGACAGTCGGCAGTGGCGCCGTCGTCAGCGGCGGCGGGACCCTGCAATTCGTCACTCCGGGGAGCGCAATGCTCAGCGCCGGCGGCACCATCGCGCCCGGCACTAACGGAACGATGACATTAGTCAGCGGCGACGTCGTCACCCTGAGCGGTCCAGGCACTTTCAATCTTTCGAGCGGCGGCACGGTGACACTGGGCGGTGGCGGCACGGTCACCCTGGGGGGTGGCGGCACCATCGCACTTTTCGGCGGCGGCACAGTGACCATTCCGTCGACAGGGGGCTCCTACGATATTCCCGCTGGTGGTGGCACGGTCACTTTGGGCGGCGGCGGCACGGTGACGCTGGGTGGGGGCGGGACGGCAACGCTCGGCGGTGGCGGAACTGCGACCCTGGGCGGCGGCGGCACGGTCACACTGGGCGGCGGTGGCACAGTGACGCTGGGTGGCGGCGGAACGGCGACGCTGGGCGGTGGCGGAACTGCGACGCTAGGCGGCGGTGGCACCGTCACTCTGGGCGGCGGTGGAACGGTGACTCTGGGCGGTGGCGGAACTGCGACCCTCGGCGGCGGCGGCACTGTCACGCTCGGCGGTGGTGGAACGGTCACACTGGGCGGCGGCGGCACTTCGACCCTGGGCGGCGGTGGGACAGCCACTCTGGGAGCGGGTGGGACGGCCACGCTGGGCGCGGGCGGCACAGTCACCGTGGGCGCGGGCGGAAGCATCACCTTCGACGGTGGCGGCGGGACGGTCACCCTCGGCGGTGGCGGAACGGTTACGCTGGGCGGCGGCGGCACCAGCCCGATTACCGTCGGTGGCGTCATGGTGGGAACATGCTCGGGTAGCTGCAATCTTCCTGCCGGCGGTACGGTCACTCTTGGTGGCGGCGGAACGGTAACGCTGGGCGGCGGCGGCACCGCTACGCTCGGCGGCGGCGGAACGGTCACTCTCGGCGGCGGTGGCGTGGTGACGCTGGGTGGTGGCGGCGCAGTTACGCTCGGCGGCGGCGGAACTGCAACACTCGGAGGTGGTGGAACTGCGACCCTCGGCGGCGGTGGAACGGCGACCCTGGGCGGCGGCGGCACGAACACCAACGAACTGGATTACTCCACGGCTAACTCGGTGGTTCGCCCGCCAGGTTTGCCCACCTACTCGCACACGGGCAATACGGTCCAGGTGAACTGGAAAGCGCCGATCTTCGGCGTGGTGCAGACCTACACCATCTCGCGCGAAGTCGACGATTCCCAGGGGAATGTGATTCAGGCTTCCCAAGTGATTGGCAGCGTTAGCGGAGTCGGCGGAAATCCGCCGGCAACGACCTTCACCGACACCAATCCACCGGGAAGCGGGAAGGTGATCTACACGATTGCGACCACGCTGGTTCCCGACGCGACCGGCTCGACGCCGCGGCAGAGCGCGCCATCAGCGCCGGCCGTACTTGCAATGGCACAGAGCATCGTCCTCGGCCCGCTGCCGAGTTCCGTGGCGCTGGGAAGCACGCAGCCCACGACGATGACGGTCACGGCGACAGCCGAGTCGAACAACGCTCCCACCATGCTGCAGGTAAGCTTCAGCGCGACGGGTCCGTGCTCGGCAGGAACTTCGTCGCTGAACACGACCACCGGCGTTTCTTCAGCGACGGTGACGTTGGCCAGCACGGGCACCTGCACCATCACGGCGTCGCAGGCGGGTGACAGCACCACAGTCACCAGCCCTCCGGCCTACAGCGCGGCTACGCCTGTGTCAGGAACATTCACCATCCTGCCTCAGGGTTCGAATGTGCAGTCGCAAACCATCACCCTCGGCGCCTTGCCGCCCGTGCAATATGGCAGCGGGTTCTCGGTGAGCGGGACCTCAACATCCGGACTGCCGGTGAGCTTTGCGGCGAATGGGCCATGCGCGGTGGCTAATACCGCCAACACGGCAAGCGGCACCACCAGCGGTGCCGGCTTGTGCAGGATCACGGCCACTGCGCCAGCGAGCAGCAACTACAGCGCCGCTTCGGTGACGCAATCGTTCAGCATCACCGCGGCTCCGCTCACCGTGGCGGCGAACAGCTTCACGATCGCCTACGGACAGCCAATTCCACCCTTGACTTACACCTTCGGCCCGCTGGTGAACGGCGATTCACTGAGCACGGCGGTGAGCGGGGCACCGGCGCTCGCCACGGCTGCCTCCTCAAGCACTCTCGGTACATACCCGATCACTATCTCCACCGGCACTTTGGCGGCGGCGAATTACTCGTTCTACTTTGTCGGGGGAAGCCTCTCCATCACTCCGGCTACGACGGCCACGAGCGTCGTCTCTTCTTCGCCGGGTACTTCCAACTTTATGCAGGAGGTGACATTCACGGCCACGGTTGTGGACAACTCTCCTGGCAGTCTGGGAGCGGCGCCAACGGGAACAGTCAGCTTCTACAGCAACGGTTCGCTCATCGGAACCGGAACGCTGGCTCCGGTGTCGTGCAGTACAGCGCCATGCGCGAACCAGGCGATGTTCAGCACCACCAGCCTGGCAGCGGGAAGCGACGCCATTACCGTGAGTTACAGCGGCGATGCGGGCGCCAACGGCGATGGTCTCGGCAATTATTCTCCGAGCAGCCAAAGCGGCAGCACGACGTCAGGACTGACACAGACGGTTACGCCTGTGCCGATCGTCAGCCTGAGTCCTACATCGCTCTCGTTTGGAAATACCAATGTGGGGAAGAGCAGCAGCCCGGCGACTGTCACGTTGTTGAACGCCGGTGATGCGAACCTGACTCTCGGCGCCGGGAGCTTCCAGATTACGGGTCCGAATATGGGGGACTTCACCGAATCGAGTAACTGCCCGTCGAGCCTTGGGTTTACGACCGGCAGCAATAAGTGCACGATCACCGTGACTTTCACTCCATCGCAGACCGGAGTGGAGACAGCCACGCTGCAGATCACGGATAACAACAACAACACGGCTGGCGCGCAGCAGTTCGTAGCGCTCACGGGTTCGGGACTGAGTTCCATTGCCGGAACCTCGGTCTACACCGACGCGATCTTCTCGAATTCGAACGGTTGCGGCGCGATCACGATCAGCGGGCAAAGCACCATTGACAGCTTCAACTCCGCGCTGGGCTACGCTTCGTCGAAACAGAACAGCGGCGGCAACGTCGGCAGCAACGGCAATATCACTGTGGGGGGCGGCAGCACGATCTACGGCTCCGCCGCGGCCGACATTCTGACGACCGGGAAGTGCAGCGCGACTTCCGTTACCGGCCTCTCGACCAGTGGCGGCGGGAGCGTCACCGGAGGGTTGGTTGCGCTCAACGGCCCCCTCAACTACCCGGCTCCTCCTGCGCCCAACCCCGCTCCGCCGACAACGAGCCAGAGCATCAGCGGCGCCTGCCCCTCGGGAATGGGCGGTTGCAGCAACGCCGGGAGCAAAGTTGTCAGTCTGGCGCCCGGCTTCTACGGCAATGTGACGGCGAGCAGCGGCACAACCGTACATGTCAGCGCAGGGACGTACTACTTCAACAGCCTGAAGATCAACGGCAAGAGCGTGCTGCACGTGGATTCAGGCCCGGTGATCGTGAATCTCGCGGGCGGCTCGCTAAGCGGCGGCACTCCGGTCCTGGATTTCACCGGAGGCGGCATGGAGAATCCAGGCGGGATTCCAGGCAATCTGCAATTCACTTACGGCGGCTCACAGGGATTGAATCTCGCGGGAGGAGCCAGCGCCTACGCCGCGGTGTATGCGCCGAACGCTCCGGTGAACGTGAGCGCCGGAACTGATTTCTTCGGAGCCATCACGGGCGGCAGCGTGACCAGCACCGGCGGCACTTCGATCCACTACGACTCGAACCTGCCGAATATCGCTCAGGGGAATACCATCTGGTTTGCCGCGGTGGTGAATAACGTGAAGGGGCTGCCCGCCAATCAGCAGGTGAAGCTCTACGTCACCAACGCAAGCATCAGCTTTACGGCCAACAACACTCCCTACACTGTGCAGGTTCCGAATGCCGTGGTCACGCTCAACTCATCCGTGTCGGGCAGCAAATCGACGGTCTACGATCTGACCAATAATCGCTGGAGCACAAGCATTGCCAGTACGAACCTGACCGGCAATACCTTTGTGACCGGCGCGGCCTTCCCGGTGCCCGTCGCGTTGCCGGCAGGCATACAGAACGTGACATGGTCCGCGTCCTTCTCGACGGATACGCCGGGAATCACGCTGCAATGGCAGTGGAGCGCGCAGGTCTTCACGCAATTCAGCCAGACCTATGCGACCACGACCAATAACAACGTCCTCGGAGTGAATCCGGAAGACGGAACGGCAGATGCCTTTGGGACCGATCACGCAGGCACGCCGGAGACCTACAAGGCGAGTGCGACCTTCGGCGCAACCGACGGCTATTTCAGCGCGGCCTCGGGCGTGGTGCCCACGGTCGCTCAAGTGAGCGTCTCGCCGAGCAGCCTGAGCTTCGGAACCCAAACGGTGGGGACGACCAGCGGTGCGATGACGGCGGCCCTGACCAATAACTACTCCAGCGCATTTACGATCTCCAGCATCGCCGTCTCAGGAACCAATGCAAAAGACTTTGTTGAGTCCGACAACTGTCCGCGATCGTCGGGAGGGCTGACCTCCACTTGCACCATCAGCGTCACGTTCACGCCGAGTTCCAGCGCGTTCGAGGAGGCGAAGATCGTCATCACCGATACTGCCAACAACAGTCCGCAGACGGTGTACGTTTCCGGGACCGGCCAGCCCTGATGCCATGGCTGAAAAGACTTTGTGTTGTTCGAGAAGACCGCTGTCACTTATTGGCCGATGCGGCGGTGGATGTCGGCCACCAGCGGATCTTCCGATGATTGTCCGCGAATGCCGAGATAGGTCTTATAGAAATCGGCGAAGCCGTTGCTGTTCATCCCCTGGCGCACGCGCCCCTCGTAGTAATACACGGGGGGAAGCCAGGCATATGTCGGGACGTTATCGTCAAAGAGCTCGATCGCCTCGCCGCGCCGTTTTATGCATTCATCGAACTCTGAGTCAGCCTCAGTGAAGAGGCCCGCATCCAGGTAGGTCCGTCCCAGTTCGAGGCGACCGATCCAGGTGTCGAGCAGGCTGTTCGCGGCCCGGATCTGCCGAACTGCCTCGTTGATGTCTTTGCGCTTGAGAGCGATCAGCCCATCGATGATTTTGCCGTATGCCTGTGACTCGGCTGAGAGCGCGGAAGAGAGGCTGGTTGCGAGCTTTTGCGCCTTAGCAAGCTCTCCGGCATCGACATACGTGATCGCTGCCAATAACTCGATCGAGGGAATCTGGCTGATGGTCAATGCCTTGTCTGCAGACGCAACCGCCGCAGCATGATTTCCCTGCAGTTCCTCGATGTTGCCCAGCGCCACATACTTCCTGGCCGCGTTATCTGTCATTTTCGCGGCAATATCCGCGGCCGCTGACTGCGCGAGGATGCGCGCTGCCTCCGCGTACTTCCCCTGATAAGCGGCCAGATCGGCGAGTCCCGCGGTTGCAGTGGAGGTGGCGGCCGGGCCAAATGTCTCAAGCTTTTTGTAACTGGCGGTGGCGTTGTCCACTTGTCCCTGGGCAAGCTGCGCCTCGGCGATTGTCAGGTAGGCCTGGGCGGCTGACGGATTGATCGCCAGCGCGGCGCGCGCCTCTCGTTCACCGGCAGCAAAATCTCCGGCGTAGGCGCTGATAAAGGCCAGAGTCGCCCGCTGGCTCACCGCTTTGGGGGCAAGCTGCACCGCGCGCCGCGCCGCTTCCAGGGCCTTGGGCGCGTTGCGCAGCTGCAGATAACAGACGGCCAGATTATTCTGGCCTACACGATCCGCGGGGTAATGCTGGATCAGCTGCGTGTATTCCTGAACACAATCCTGCCAGTCGCCCGTGGTGCGGTAATACAAGCCGCGGTCGCGATAGCGCTCCCTGTCGGTCATGTTGTCCACGTGTTCCATGGCCAGCTTCATGTACTTCACGGCATCCTCGGGTCGACCGAGGTTCTCATCCATGGCGGCCATGCCGGTATAGGCCCACGTGAAACTCGGATCCATTTCCGCAGCTTTCTGGAACGAGTCGAACGCTTCCTGGAACTTACCCGCGAACTGCTCATCAACAGCGATTGAGGCCTGGTGAGCCGCCTCGAGCGAGGCTGCCTTAAAACCTCCGGCGACCTCGTCAAACTGCCTGGAGGCGGGCGTGGAATCGCCCAGAGCTTTGCGAATCGGGACCGCCAGTTTGGGAAGGCTGAGGAGAATCTGCTTCTTGTTGGCGACACTCACCTCAGATTTGGCGAGCACTTTGCCGCTCACGGCGTCCAGAGCGACCGCTGACAGGTCATATTCGTCGCCGCGCAGACTGATCTCGCCGGTAATCACCGCGTTGATGTCCTGGCTCACCGCGACCAGCCGAGCTGACTGCTCGTCGAGCTTGTCGGTGGGATGGGCGAGCTTCCCGGCCAGCCTGCGCGCGTCCACGCGACTGAATACGTTGACGAAGCTGGCGCCCTCGAGGGCTTCACCGAGCATGGGCTCGATTGTGTTGTCGAGGAGCGGGTCGCCGGTGAGGTTGTTAAAGTCGGCGACCAGCACGGTGACCGGAGCAGGAGCAACTGACTTCGCGGCCTGCTGCCGCCTCGCGATCACCCACGCAATTCCGGCTGCGATGGCCAATACCAGGACGCCCGTGATCGCGAAACGCGTCCACGGAAGTTCCCGAACGCGGTTGATGCGCATCCGCACCGAAGTCGCAGAGACCTTCTTGCCGTCGCCTCTGCCTTGCCACGCGCGCAGGTCGGCATCCAGTTCTGCCGCGCTCTGGTAGCGGTTCGCGGGATCCTTCTCAAGACATTTGGCGACGATATTGCTCAGCGAGCCGGGGATGGTCTTATCGATGTCCACCAGCGGCGCGGCCCGCTGCTGCATGCGCATCACCAGGCTGGCGATCGCGCTCTCCGCATGAAACGGGGTGCCTCCGGAGAGCAACTCATAGAGAATCAGGCCTATCGTAAATATGTCGGAGCTGGGCTTGAGTTCTTTGCCCTGCGCCTGCTCCGGAGACATGTATTCCATCGTCCCGAGCATCGCGCCGGTTCGCGTCAAGCCGTCGCCTTCAACGGCGCGCGCCAGCCCGAAGTCCATGACCACCACGCGGCCGTGGCTGTCGCGCATGATGTTGCCGGGCTTCAGATCGCGGTGAATGATCCCTTCGCGGTGAGCAGCCGAAAGCCCGGCGGCCACCTGTTCCATGATCTCGACGGCTTCCGCGACGTCCAGCTTGCCCCGCTGCCGCAGGATCTGGTGGAGGCTCTGGCCGTCGATGTACTCCATGGTGATGAACTTGGTGCCGTCGGCCTCGCCAAGATCGAAAATGCGGATGATGTTCCGGTCCGTGACCTGGCGTGCAAGGATCAGCTCCTGCTTAAAACGCTGCAGGATTTCAGGATTACGGGAAAGCTCAGGCCGGATGACCTTGAGTGCGACCTCCCGATCCAGTTCGAGGTCGCGCGCTTTGTAAACCGCCCCCATGCCGCCCTCGCCGAGGAGAGCGACAATCTCGTACCGGTTGGCAAAAACAGTCCCTGCCTCCAGAGGAGGGCCGCCCCATGAGGCGCTGGTGTTGGCTACGGTGCCGCCCGGAAGAATCGGCGTGCGCGCCGGCAGACTAGCTCCGGCGCGGAGGGAACCTGTGCCGGGCACCAGCGTAGGCATCTCGGCATCGGACGGGGCTGAACCCGCGGAGAGTGCGTCGGATCCGGTTCGCGGCCTTGCGATGGTTCCTGCAATCGTCTCGTCCTTTCCGGAGGGAGGCGGAGTGGGCACACCGCTGCTGACAGCGATGGTCGGAGCTTCCGACTCGTGCCGGGGATTCTTGGGTTCATTCATCCCTGATCCGCACCCATGGGGCAAAGCTTATGTAAACCGGAAAGCCGCCGGTGCCCACACTGCTGACGCAATTGCTTCGAACCAGAGCAGCTGAAGGTTCCCCGCAGTATACCGCTCTTATTGTGACGCTTGGCGTGTCGTGCGTGATCCGTGATGGGCTTGCTGTGCTTCCAGCCAGCAACGGTGCCAGCATGAACGACGAGTGGGTGCCCACGATGGGCACCCACTCGATTCACCCTGAAAGCTGGAGCAGGAATCAGCGGCCGTAATCCATTTGAATCGGCCGCCTTTTAGAATTGCAAGTTGCTGATCCTGAATATCTTTCCGATCCGAACCTAGACGCCGTCGCGCGGCTTGTTGGTGCGGACCCAGGTCGTGTCCTGGGTGGGCTCCGAGTCGCACTCCATCGCAATGGTGGTTACGGGATAATCGGGAGCCTGCATCGGCAGGCCGGTCAGCTTCGTCTGGTAGTCGTCCTGCGTGAACTTTACCTCGGCGCCGGTCTTCAGCAGCCGCGCCGACTGCACGCGCGTACGCAGCCCGCTGATGGCCACGTATTCACCGGGCCAGAAGTGCACGTGCATGTAGAGGGTGTTCCCCTTGCGCGTGAAGCTGGCGTAATTGGAGCGCCGCACCTGGCACAGGTCCGACTCATAGATGGTGTGCCCGTTGGTGTCCATCCACCGGCCCACTTCGGTCAGAATTCGCTCCGATTCCGGCGGCACTGAGCCGTCCGGCTTCGGTCCGATGTTGAGCAGATAATTGCCGCCATCGCGCACGCAGGAGATGAGATTGCGGATAATCGTCTTCGATGTTTTCCAGTCGTCGTCGGCGCGCTGATACCCCCAGCTGTCGTTCATCGTCATGCACGACTCCCAGGCGCGGCCGTTCGTCTCGGCAACGATCCTCTGCTCCGGTGTCGCAAAGTCGCCGATCAGCTTGTTGCGGTTGTTCACGATAATCTCCGGCTGCAGGGTGAAGACCATGTCGTTCATCTTCAGCGACTCCCAGCCCTCGGCGTCGAGCGGCCACGCCACGTCGTACCAGAGCACGTCGATCTTGCCGTAGTTGGTCATCAGCTCGCGGATCAGGCCGTGCGTGTAGTCGACAAATCTCCGCCGCGCCGCCTCGTCGGTCGCGCACCGGGCTCCGTCGGGATGATGCCAGTCCATCAGGGAGTAATAGAAACCCACGTGCAGACCTTCGGCGCGCGCCGCCTCCACATATTCGCGAACGAGATCGCGGCCCGGCCCCTGCTTCGGCGCGCAGTAGTTCGTCAGCTTGGTGTCGAAGTTGCAGAAGCCCTCGTGGTGCTTGGTGGTCATCACCATGTACTTCATGCCGGCGCGCTTCGCCAGCCGCGCCCAGGCGCGCGGACAGTTGGGGGCGGGATGAAAATTCGGCGCGTGCGAGGTGTACTCGCCAATGGGAATGGCCTCGTCCTCCATCACCCACTCGTGCCGCTCGAAGGTGCTGTAGACGCCGAAGTGGATGAACATGCCGAATCGCGCCGCATGCCACCACTGCATGCGCTGGGCGCGCGTCGCGTCCTGCTTCTCGGTGGTTGCGTCGTGCAGGGGGGCTGGGGTTTGCGACGCGCTTTGCTGCGCAACCGCCTTTGACATTCCCATCAACGCCAGCGATGCGCCGCCGCCCCTGAGCAGGTCGCGGCGCGAAAAACTGTTCTCCATCTTCAACCTCTTGCTGCGATCAGTATGCGATCCGTCTGGGGACCATCGGCAGCCTGGGTCATGATACCTGCTGGCAGGCACTCGTTGCGCGGATTTTGAGACAGGCGTTTCTCATAGCGAAACGGCTCTGAACCCAGCCAGCGGCGTCTTCTCGGGGCAGCCGAATTTCGGGGAGTCCTCAGGGCTGCGGCAAAGGACCGCTCCGCACGGCGAACGAAAATCAGCCGTGCGCCGCAAGTCCAGCGGAGCACATCGGCTGGGCTGGTGGAAAAAGTTCCCAGCACATGGCGTATATACCTTGACAGGAATATACCCTTCGACGTATATAGAAAGACGTGGAATCTGTTTTTGAAGTCATTGCCGAGCCAAACCGCCGCGCCATTTTGAGCCTCCTGCTCTCGTCGCATCGTTCGGTCGGCGAGATCGAGCGCCAGCTCCGCATGCCGCAGCCGGCCGTCTCGAAGCATCTGCGGGTGCTGCGAGAGGCCGGTTTCGTGGAGTCGACCGTGGACGCGCAGCGCCGACTGTATCGCCTGAGGCCGGAGCCGCTTCAGGAGCTGGACGCCTGGATCCAGCCCTTCCGCCGCTTCTGGTCGCCTCATCTCGATGCACTCGAGCGCCATCTCGATCGCATGGAGCAGTCCGATCAAGCCAGGAAGAAAAGAAGCAGGACAATGAAGCCCAATCGCTCACGGAGAAAAGGAGAGACAAAGTGAAGATCAAACTGACCAGCGTC
>DATGJK010000548.1:0-2003 GCA_035295245.1 Acidobacteriaceae bacterium | reverse complement strand
CTCCGAAACGTTTTGGTCTTTGCAACCCGCTTCAACGAACATTTTCATGAGCGTTACCTCACGCTGTTTGTCGTTGCCGTTGTATTTCCTTAGTCGTGCTTCGACGACTTCATGCGAAACCGGATTGAACCGAACTGTCTGAGCAGTGGCGCCGATACAAAACTGAAGTAGCGACATGACGGCAGCAGCAGCGCAAAATTTCAATAGAACAATCGGATGAGACATTTGGATAGGATAATGCAGTCTGGGCTTTCTAACCTACGTCTCAATGGCAGGGCGGCCATCTCCCGTGAAACGGACTTATCGCTAACTGGCTCTTTGGCGTTCCGGCAAATCCCCTTGGTTGAGCTGGTGACTTGCAAGCACGCCGGCGGTCTGCCTGGTGATTGTGACGGGGCGGTCTTGTAGTAAAAGTTCCAACCCCTTCGCAAGGGCTCAGGGTGAAGAGTTGCCGTGCCACAGCAAACAAGAACAAGCCTACCGATGAGGGTGCGTAAACCAGCTCACGCCCAGCCGCAGTTGCGCCGTGTTGATGCCGGGGTTCAGCGGCTTCAATCCGGCGTTGGAGATATGCATAAAGCGGATGTCCGCGGTCCAGGTCACTTTCTTCGTCAGAATATGCGCCCCGACCGCGCCGGCCGTCGTGAAGTTAATGCGCGAGGTTCCCTCGGGCACCTGAGTGCTGGTGAAGAGCGCCCCGCCGCCTAACTCGATGTACGGCAACACGCGGCCCTGCGTATCGAGATTCCAGATGAGCGCGAACGGGTTCACCGCCGCGCCGTACGCCGTGTTGGTCCGCTGAAAAACCAGGTACACCGGCACCGCATCCACCGCGTACTCGAATCGCCCGCGCAGCAGTCCCGGGCCGTGCGGCGCGGTGATCACCCATCCGTAGCGAAAACCCACGGAGAAAACGCCGGTGTGCTGTGTCACGCCGTTCGTTCCGTGTCCGCCCGCGGTCCAGATTTCGATTTCGTTTCCGTCGGTTTCCGGGCCTTCCTGGGCGAAGCCGGTGCGCGTTCCGGCCAGCGCCAGAAGAACGACCAACGCCAGATACCAGCAGCTCAATCTGCGCATGAAAGAATTCCCAGTTTTCAGGCAGGGAGCGTCGCTGACCGGCGAAGGCGGTCCCCACAGCGTGAAAATGTACCCCAGGCAGGGCCCGCCATCGAAACGATTTCTGGCGGCGGGCGTGCAGTCTTACTTACACGGAGAGGCCCGATGTCTTCTGTGGCAGGGGCGGAGCGATTACTTCGGCCGCGATCCCCGACGCGTCGAGGATGGTTCCGATCGCAGATTGCTCTCGCCGTACGTAGCCGTGACCTATCGGGCGCCGGCCCAGCGCCGGCGAAAATGCCGTGCTGGTGACTACGCCGATTTCAGTTCCGCCATGAAAGAGTTTCGTTCCCGCGACCGGCGCAAGATCGCCCAGGAATGCCAGTTGCGTCAGCCGGCGGTTGACGTGCCCGCGCGAGCGCACCCGTTCCACAATTTCCTGGCCGGTGTAGCAGCCCTTTTCGTAGCTGATGTGCGAGTTCTCCAGCCCGGCTTCGTGAGGAATCTGCTTGTCGTCGTAGTCCATGCCAAACCACACCGTGCCGGACTCGAGCCGAATCGCGTCGACCGCCGCCATGCCGGCGGGTTCGCCGCCGTGGCTCTGCAGGCGCTCCGCAAGTTCGCGCCACAGCGCGGGCAGGCGCGGGCGCCCGGCAATGAACGTGGCCGAAGGATTGCCTGCAAATTCACGGCGCACCACGCGGCAGGGAATTTGATTTACCGTGACTTCTTTGTGCCCCAGCAGCGCCATCTCTGAAAAGTTTTCTACTCCGAGCTCGGCCAGAAGCTCCGCCGTGCGCGGTCCCGCCAGATCCAGAGTGCCGGTCGAGTCGGTGATGTCTTCGAGCGTGACATCATCCATGATGATGAATTTCTCGAACGTCGAAAAGGTGCGTTCGCGCACCATGGCATGGCAGGACGCCAGAATGCTTTCCTCGCGCAACAAC
>DATGJK010000547.1:0-6175 GCA_035295245.1 Acidobacteriaceae bacterium | reverse complement strand
ACGCGGGCATCATCGCCGACGCACAGCGCGTGGAACATTATGAAATCTCCGCTTACGGCACGGCGCGGACCTTCGCCGACCTGCTCGGTGAAAAACAAATCGTCCGGCTGCTGGAGCAGACCCTCGAAGAAGAAAAGGCCGCCGACGCCAAGCTGAATCAGTGCGCGCAGAACATCAACCTGGAAGCCAGAGAAGCGGCGTAGCAGAAGGGTGAGGGATCAGCTCTCAGTAATCAGTTCGCAGTGATCAGTTATCCGATGCCGCGGCACGGTATCCGCTACCGGTGTTCTGATCACTGCTCGCTGATCGCTGCTCGCTGATCGCTGATCGCTCATCCTGCCGGATCGTAATTCAGGTTCGGTCCGAGCCAGCGCTCCACCTCGGCCAGGGCCATCCCCTTACGCTGCGCGTAGTCATTCACCTGATCGCGATCGATCTTGCCGACGCTGAAATAGCGCGACTCCGGGTGCGCGAAGTAGAATCCGCTGACGCTCGCCCCGGGCAGCATGGCGAACGATTCGGTGAGTTGAATCCCGGCGCTGCATTCCACCTTCAGCAGCTTCCACAGTGTGCCCTTCTCCGTATGATCCGGACACGCAGGATAGCCAGGTGCCGGACGGATCCCCCGGTACTTCTCGTGGATGAGATCTTCCGGCGACAGCTGCTCCGCGCAGCCGTAGCCCCACTCGTCGCGCACACGCTTGTGCAGGTATTCGGCGAAAGCCTCGGCAAGCCGGTCGGCCAGCGCCTCCGCCATGATGGCGTTGTAGTCGTCGTGTTTGGCGTGGAACTGGCTGCGCAGCTCAGGCAGGCCGACTCCTGCGGTTACCGCGAAAGCTCCGATGTGATCCGGCAGCCCGGTTTCCTTCGGCGCAACGAAATCCGCCAGCGACCGGCATGGCTCGCTGCCTTCGCGGTTCGCCTGCTGGCGCAGGAAATAGAAGCGCTCCGCCACTGCGGAGCGCGACGCATCGCCGTAGAGCTCGATGTCGTCGCCCACCGCGGCTGCCGGAAAGATTCCATAGACGCCGCGCGCGGTGAGCAGCTTTTCATCGATGATCCGGTCGAGCAGTGCCGTTGCGTCGGCGAAGAGCTGGCGTGCCTGCTCGCCCTTGTGCTCGTCCTCGAGGATGCGCGGATAGACGCCCTTCATTTCCCACGCGTGGAAGAGCGGGCTCCAGTCGATATAGTCGCGCAGCGTAGCCAGCGAAAAATCCTTCAGCACGCGAACTCCGGTGAAGGATGGCGCGGGAATGTCCTCAGCGCGCCACGTAATCGGCGTGCGGCGCGAGCGGGCTTCTGCGATCGAGACGGTTTGCTGCCGCGGCGCGGCATGCGATTTGCGCACGGCGTCGTATTCGGAGCGGAGCTGGCTGACGAAGCCCGGCTTATTTTCTTTGCTGAGGAGGCTGCTCGCGACCGGCACGGCGCGGCTGGCGTCGGCCACATGGACCACGGGCTCGCTGTAGTGCGGCGCTATCTTGACGGCCGTATGCGCGCGGCTGGTTGTGGCTCCGCCGATCAGCAGCGGCAATTTGAATTCCAGCCGCTCCATCTCGCGCGCCACGTGCACCATCTCGTCGAGCGACGGCGTGATCAGGCCGCTGAGTCCGATGATGTCGGCGTTCTCCTGGCGTGCGCGCTCCAGGATCTTTTCCGCCGGAACCATCACGCCCATGTCGATGATCTCGTAGTTATTGCAGGCCAGAACCACGCCAACGATGTTCTTGCCGATGTCGTGCACGTCGCCGCGCACGGTGGCGAGGACGATCTTTCCCTGCCTGCGAACCTGCTGGCCCGCAGCTGCCATCGCCGCCTTCTCCGCTTCCATAAAGGGAGTCAGGTACGCGACGGCCTTCTTCATTACGCGCGCCGACTTGACCACCTGCGGCAGAAACATTTTGCCTGCGCCGAAAAGATCGCCGACGACGCCCATGCCGGTCATCAGCGGGCCTTCAATCACCGCGAGCGGCCGCCCGAGCTTCACGCGCGCTTCTTCCGTGTCCGCGTCGATGAAGGTATCGATGCCTTTCACCAGCGCGTGTGTCAGCCGGTCTTCGACCGTGTGGCTGCGCCACTCCTCGGCTTCCTTCTGCGTGACGGCCGCGCCGCCTCCCGCCGCCTTCAGCGACTCTCCAAACTGCACCAGGCGCTCGGTGGCGTCGGGACGACGGTTCAGCAGGACATCTTCAACGAGCGCCTTCAGCTCCGGATTGATCTCTTCGTAGACCTCGAGCATGCCCGCGTTCACGATGGCCATGTCCAATCCCGCGGCAATGGCGTGGTAGAGGAAGGCCGCGTGCATCGCCTCGCGCACCGGATTGTTCCCGCGAAAGCTGAACGAAATGTTCGAGACGCCGCCGCTCACCTTGGCGTGCGACAGGTTCTGTTTGATCCAGCGCGTCGCGTTGATGAAGTCGACGGCGTAGTTGTTGTGCTCCTCCATGCCGGTGGCCACGGTGAGGATGTTCGGATCGAAGATGACGTCTTCCGGCGGAAACCCGACCTCGTCCACCAGAATGCGGTAGGCACGCTCGCAGATGCGAATCTTGTCCTCAAGGGTCGCGGCCTGGCCCTTCTCGTCGAAGGCCATGACGACAGCGGCCGCTCCATACTTGCGCACCCTGGCCGCATGCTCGCGAAACTTCGCCTCTCCCTCCTTGAGCGAGATGGAGTTGACGATGCCCTTGCCCTGCATGCACTTCAGCCCGGCCTCGATCACCTCCCATTTCGACGAGTCGACCATGAAGGGCACCTTCGCCACCTCAGGCTCGCTGGCCAGCAGTTGCAGGAAACGCGTCATCGCCGTGACGCCGTCGATCATTCCCTCGTCCATGCAGATATCGAGCACGTTCGCGCCGTTTTCGACCTGTTGGCGCGCGATGCTGACGGCTTCCTCGTACTTCCCTTCCCGGATCAACTTCGCGAACTTCGGCGACCCGGCGACGTTGGTGCGCTCGCCGATCACCATGAAGATGTTCTCCTGCTGCGTGAACGGCTGCGATCCGGATAGGCGCAGCGGGCGAAAAGGCTGCTCGCCTGCGGGGGTTTTGGTTGAGACGGTCCCCGGAACGGCGCTCTGAACGCCGCGGTCGCCGGTACCCAGCGCGCGCGCCGGCTGCCGTTCCAGCGCCTTGGCGATCGCGGCGATGTGTTCCGGCGTGTTGCCGCAGCAGCCGCCGGCAATGTTGAGCAGATGGCCGTGCGCAAAACTGCTCAGCCGCTGCGCCATGTCCTCGGGGCCCAGATCGAAGCCCGTCGGCGAGAGCGGATTCGGCAATCCTGCGTTCGGATAACACGAGACCGCCACGTTCGCCTTCTCCGCCAGGTCTTCGAGGAACGGATACATGAGATCCGGACCGAGCGAGCAGTTCAGGCCCACCGAAAACGGATGCACATGCTCCACGGCATTCCAGAACGCCCCCACCGTCTGCGCGGAGATCATCGTCTCGCCGCCGCGTCCGACGGCCGCCGAGATCATGATGGGCAGCTTGCGGCCCTCCTGCTCGAAGACTTCCTGAACGGCCACCAGCGCGGCCTTCGCGTTCAGCGAATCGAAGATGGTTTCCACCAGCAGCAGATCGCACCCGCCGGCCATCAGCGCGCGCACCTGTTGCGCATAGGCGGTCTTCACCTGGTCGAACGTGACAACCCGGAAGCCGGGATCGTCGGCATCGGGCGAATTGGACAGCGAGACGGTCAGCGGGCCAATCGCGCCGGCGACGAAGCGCTGCCGCCCGGTCGCGTTTGCGATGCGGTCTGCCCATTCACGGCACTGGCGCGACGACTGCTCGTTGATGCGCCAGGCCAGGTCGCTGAGGAACGAGTCCTCGACAATATTCTGATAGAACTCCGGCGTCTTGCGTCCGCCGTGCTCGCGCGGATCATCGACGAAGAACTCGCTCTGCGCGATAGTGGTCGCCCCGAACGTGTTGGTCTCGATGATGTCAGCCCCCGCCTCGAGGAAGCGCCGATGGATGTCGCCGATCATCTGCGGCTGCGTCAGGCTGAAGAGGTCGCCATTGTTCAACAGGTCCTTCTTCGCATCCCGGAACAGCTCGCCGCGGATATCGGCCTCCGTCATGCCGTAGGTGCGGATCGTCGTGCCCATCGCGCCATCGATGATGGCGATGCGCTGCTCGAGGATCTTGTGAAGCGGATGCTGGGTCTCTGGGTTCATATGGTCTGAAAGCGCTGGGTACGCAAGGGGTTCTCTTCAATCGTAACGAATTGAGAGCGGAATCCGAACGCGTGCGCTCGGAAACGGGCTCTCGCGGGGCTGAATGCGGAAATAGAAGGGGCGAACGGGCGGCAGCGGCGTCGCGCCGCTACTTCACGGAATCCGCGCCGGCAGCGACCTGGCCCGGCATGCCCACCGCGGGAACCAGCATGTCCTCTTTACGCATGACGAGGTTCGTGGCGTTCAGGCTGGCCAGCTCGAAACCGTGACCGTGGGTGATGGCGTCGGTGGGGCAGGCCTCAACGCAGTAGCCGCAGAAAATGCAGCGGTTGTAGTCGATGTTGTAGACCTTCGCGTAGCGCTCGGAACTGGAGATGCGATTCTCTGCCGTGTTGTCGGCCGCCTCGATGTAGATGCAGTTGGAGGGGCAGGCAGCCGCGCACAGGAAACAGGCCACGCACTTCTCCATGCCGTTCTCGTCGCGCTGCAGCACGTGCGCGCCGCGGAAGCGCTCCTGAAAGACGGCTCCACGCAGCGGACCTTTGCCGTCGGGGTAGTTCTCCACCTCCGTCGGCTGGAACATCTCGCGGAAGGTAATGCTCATTCCCTTGGCGATGGCGGCCACGTTGCGCGGTATCGACATACTTCCAGTATACGGAATCCGCCGGTCGCTCAGCGCGCCGCAGCCGCAACCGGCTGGCCGGCCGTGGGCGCGAGGCTTGCGCGCAGGAAATCCAGCACTTTGGGAATGGCGTCGAGCGTTGACGCCGCATTGCCTTCCGGCGTCCCACCCAGGTCAGTGACACGGCCCGTCATCGGGTGGAGCACACCGTTGCTCCAGGCGGGAACGATTTCCGGCATGCCGGCGCGGTGTCCGGCATGAGGATAGATCAGCGTAACCACCGGCCAGGGAAAATGCGCCCCGTGCAGCCGGTCCGCCGCCGCGCGAACCATCTCCGACGATGGCCAGACACCGTCGTTCTCTGCGCCGATCATCAGAACCGGACCGTGAATCGTTTCGACGCTGATCGCGGCCCTCACCATGCCTGCGGGATCGTTATGCGACCCCGGCATGCTCCAGGCCAGCGGCATGCCATGCCACGTCCAGGCCGCGCCGAAGGGCCGCCCGCAGCACGAGGAGACGCGGACGTTCGCGGGCACGTAAGCGACGACGGCGTGAATCTCCGGATACATCGACCCGAGCTGCAGCGCCAGCTCACCGCCGCGCGATGTGCCCATCACGGCAAGGCGGCTGCCGTCGATCTCCGGGCGGCTCGCCATCCACGAGAGCGCCTCGCCAAAGTATTCCAGCGGAATGTTCCGCAGTTCTCCGGGCAGACCCTCGTAGCGGAAATACGCCAGAGCCAGCGCGGCGTATCCATGGGAGGCCAGCCATGCGGCGCGCGCCATGGGCGCTCCGCCCTCCGAGCCGCCGACGACCAGGACGCCTGGATGCCTGTCTGCGTCCGGAGGCAAAAACAACGTCCCGTGCAGGACGCCTTCGAGATGGACCTGCCGGACGCCGTCGGCAACAAAATTCTGGACCAGAACCGCGTTCGCGACCGGCTTGCCGTCCTGCAGCAAGTGCAGATGGATCACCTCCGGCTGCAGATTTTTCGGCGGCGCATAGAAGTGGACATCCTTCGCCGTCGGGCGCATCGACCAGATCAGCCCCATGGCCGAAACACCGCGATAGGAACCACGCACCGGAGCCTGCGACGAGACATCGACGTTTCCCTGCGCGTCGGCCTGGAAATCGGCGCTGGCAGCCCATGGCTGATCGCGGCCATCCACCTGGTCGGCGCTGATGGTTACGGTGGTGCCCGGCGCCAGGCCTGCCGCGCGAATGCTGGTGGTCTGGTCGATGAGCACAGATCCGGGAGTGAGCTGCAGCGACTGAGCGTGGGCAGCTGGACAGACCAGAAGCAGCAGCACGGCGGGCGACAGCGCAAACGGGTAGAGCCTGGTCTGCATGATAGCGTAGAATCTTACTAC
>DATGJK010000546.1:0-22238 GCA_035295245.1 Acidobacteriaceae bacterium | reverse complement strand
CTTTGGCTCCCAGGGTGTCCAGGAATTCCGAGTCCCACAGGTATTCGCGGTATCTCCGCCGCAGAGAGTCAATCTTCTTGCCATACGCAAGCGTAAGTGGAAAGTCGGTAAGATGCCCCTTGAAGTTATATGGTTCATAGCTGATCGCATATCGATTCAGCAATATCAGATTCAACATTTCCCTGTCGTCGAACCCGGTCACCGCAACCACCAGCGAAGCCTGCGAATCAATATAGCGGCATACGGGCCGCGATCCGGAATTAATCCGGAAATAAGAGACCGGATAATACTGCATCAGCCAGTCCTGTGGCCCTTCGCCGGCAAAGATGAAGTCAGGATCTATCTTGTCCGCGGCCGCGCGAAACTGTCTGGCCATCGGCATATCGCCTCCATAAATGTAAGCCGGCGGCAGGTAACCATGATTCGGACCAAACGAGTATTCCACCGGCCCATGATGGCACACCTCGTCGAAGAGCCAGCCAGCCGCACCGACGGAAACCGTCTTTATGAATTCCTTTGTCGCGATGTCCCGATAGGCCTGGCACTGCACGTCCATCACAGCTCGCCGCCGATTATTAATTCCGGCCAGCTGAGTTGGCGTGGTATAGCTGTACCCTTGTGTCTGGTAAGGGATACCGTACGGGTCCGTGCACTGATATTTGTACAGTTCCGTCTTGTACCCGTCGGTGGTAAGGTCCGCCCAGATAGGCTTTCCAAACAGGATCATCTTCACACCCTTGCTGCGCGCGTGAAGAATTGCCCGGTGCAGGTCCTCCCAGGTGCCGAGGCCTGGCTCAGGATCGAGCCGCGGATCTCCCCCGTCCTGCCCGCCAACCTCCCATCCCACCAGCTGGATTGCGGTGACCCCATTTTCCGCGCACTCGTCTATGTACTGCGGCAGGGTGCGAAAGGGCACACCGAAATCCTGCTCGGCCCCGTCGACGCGTAGCTGCAACCAGGAATGTACATCCCGAACCCACTCTGGTAATTGCCGTGGCACAAACCACGCGGAGCGCCACTGCTTGTATACGTCTATCCCGGCATGCCAGTCTCCGTCGTAACCCTTCATGACCACCGGCGCCAGCTCCGTCCGCGAACGCGGATGGGTAAACACGAAGTGACACGTGCGAAATTCCAGATGCACCGGCGTTCCGGAGATTTCATCGCCCTCGGGAACAATGCCGTCTACCGATTCCACATAACCGGGATGCTGCTCAAACGTAAACTCCATCAGGTACGGCTGTGTGGGATCGTGCATTTCCACATACAGCCTCTGATCTTTGCCCTGAACGAGACAGAAGAGGCTCTGCTTCGTATCGATCGTACCGATTGGGTAGCGGACGCCCCAGTATCCTTTCTCGTTGGTGAAATGCGGATAGAGTTCATGCCGCACGAGATTCCCATACCACATGTGCTCTGATGTCAGGGTCTCGCCCGCGGCGGGCGGATTTCAGGTCTCCGAAGTATGGATAATCAATCGTCTCCACTGTCAGTGGCGAATCGTTATCCAGAGCCGCCTCAAAGCTGAGAGTCGTACCTTCGAGTGTGACAGCTGCAGTCAGCGTGATCGCGAGTACGCCCCCATGTTCGCTTACCAGATCTGTCCAGCGCAGCCGGACCCTAGTATCCGATACCTTTTCGACCGAAGCGGCGCGTTGCTTTTGGCCCAGAATAAAGTTATCGCGTTGCTTTGCCAGCGGCGCCAGCAGACGAAATGAGACGCCCAGTTCCGGCCGGCGTTCAATCGTCCAGTTTGTCGTTTTCCGTACAAACCGAGTGATCGCGCCAGACCCGCGATTGAATGCAATTAGAAAATGATCATTTTCGAGGTTCACTTCTTTGCCCTCGACCGGCAACATTGATTCGGCACGGGCATCCGCCTCCTTCGCCAGAGTTCCGATTGCAGCAAGGCTCGCTAATTTGCTAAACGTTCGCCTGTTCATAGTCTCCCTTTAGCGCTTAATACATTAACGGATACATGTCGCGTTGCCGCTCTTCGTCGCGGCGATATCGGGTGAGGTTACGCATCCGTTGCGGTTCATCGGGCTGATCGATCTGCAGCTCAGCTACGATTGCATCGCGTTCGTCCTCTGGAATCTGTGCCAGCAAGTAGGCAATCAGATCCTCCTGCCTGCTGTGGCCGAAAACTATTCGGCGTATCGCAAGCGCGCGCCGCAGTCCGTTGAGCCGTTCGACTTCTCGACTGAACGGCAACGCGGGCACATGCCGTTCAATTTTCGCATCCCCGCCAAGGATCCGGTATGGAACGAGATCATTCTTTCCGGGTGAACGGCGGTCGCGCGCGAAATCAAAGACGCTCTCCCAAACGTCCCGGAGTGGACCCGCCAATACCTCGGCTGCAAACCCTGCCGCAATTCTTGCGAACCGCATGGCCTTTGTAGCGATGGATGCGGCCTTCCCTATGTTCCAGATCGACGGGGTTCGACGGCAGATTCCAGTGCGTCGCCGGATGACAGCAGTGGTGGAAATCCAGGGCCTCCTGGCCGACGGTTGTCGATGGAGAATTGAATGCCGCCCGCACGCTCTCCTTTCGCGTCCGTGCGGACGCGCCCGCGAGCACTGGCAACACTTCCTCATCGTAGCGGTCATCCCGAACCGCATCGCGAAACGAAGACGCATCGGTTCGGTCGTCACCTTCACCTCGCGGGCATAGGGCGGCGCCGTAACATCGTCAATCCGAAGCGACGCGGCGCGGATTGTAAGCGCCGCGATAATCTCGCCGGCAATCTGTTGAGCGCGCTCTTCTACTGGAGCCGCGGCCAGAGACAAGGAAGCAGGATCGCTGGAGTCTTGAGGAAGTTTCGGATCTCCGCGCTGATCATGGGGGCTCCGAGCCCGATGCACGAGCAAATCCACTGATTCCTCGAGGTGAACCATGGGAACTACCACCGCCCGAAGCATCATTCCATTCACTACAATTTCGCCTGAATTGAACAGCAACATCTCCACACCGGATCGGGCCGATGACCGGCTGCTCGATGCGCGTGAGGTCGCCGCGAAGCTCGGGGTCTCCGAGCGCTTCGTCCGTGACCACGCAACCCGGCGTTCTCCGAGGATTCCTCGACGTAAACCTGGGAAAGCTCCTTCGCTACGGCGCGGCGGATGTCGAAATTCTTCATGGCCAAACAGCGGCCGGCTGAAGACGAAGCAGAGCAAGGCGCCGATTCCGGTTCCGGAGCGAGTCCGGCCGGTCATCGAGGCCTGGCGAAAGCTGTCGAAAGATTCCTCACCGGAGACGCTGATGTTTCCTACGTTCGGACGAGGAGAACGAAAGGGGCAGGCAGTGCCAAGGTGGGGAAAGAACTTCCTCAAGTGGCGCATCCGCCCGATTGCCCGAAAGCTGGGCATTCCGGACCGACTCGTCAACTTCCAGGTGATGCGGCGGACCCTAGGAACGGACATGCAGCAGCATGGGACACTCAAAGACACGCAAGGCATGTTGCGGCACGCGAGCATCAAGACCACGGGTGACGTTTACGTTCAGACGATCAAGCAGAGCGTTCTCGCGGCGGTGAACTCGCGCAAGTCAGCAGTGCTCGGCGATTGGACGATGCCGAGAAGAATCTGGGTCTGAAGGGGAGAAACCTGAAAGGTCTGAACGAAATTCGGCGAAGTTCGGCGAAGTCGATCGGAATGGTTGCTGCAAGTGCTTGAAAGATTGGCTCCTCAGGTAGGACTCGAACCTACAACCCTTCGGTTAACAGCCGAATGCTCTGCCATTGAGCTACTGAGGAGTGGGTGCTGTTCAGTTGCCGTGCGCTGGCAGAATTATAACAAAAACAGCCGCCGCGCCTTTCCCCCTTCCGCCTGCGGTACGCTGGAGCCGTGAGGAAATCTCCATGCTGAAGACCGCGCCCCACCTCTCCCGCGTTCCCCGCGCTCAGGTCCCGCCCTCGGTCGCCGCCATCTACGACCGCTACATGCGCACTCGCGGCAATGTGCCCAACATGTTCCGCACCGTCGCGCACCGGCCCGAAATCTTCGAAACCATGATTGCCCATTTCGAGGCCATCCTCAACACCGGCACGGTTCCGCTACGCCTCAAAGAGCTGGTCATCGCCTGCACTTCGCAGATCAACCAGTGCGAATACTGCCTTGCCTCGCACACGAAAATCTGCCTCAACCTGGGCTGGACCCGCGAGCAGGTCGACAACCTCGCCCGCTTCGAATCCCGCAACGACTTCTCGCCCGCCGAAAAGGCCGCGCTCCGCCTCGCGGAGCTGATGACGCTCGATGCCAACCGCATCCCGGATGACGAATTCGACTCTCTCCGCAAACACTTCGATGAAGGCGAGATCGTCGAGCTGATGGCCGCCATCGGCCTCTTCAACTACTTCAACCGCTTCAACAACGCTCTGCAGATGGAGCCCACCAAACCCGGCGAAGGCGCGGAATAATACCGGGTGCCCCATCCTTGTCGCTTGCGAGTTTCGAGCCACACGGTGGGAGAAGAAGCACCGAACCAGAGCTTTGCCGCGCTCGCCCTACGCCTTGATATACGGGATCCACACCTGCATCTCCGACGGCTCCCGGTTCGCCCACGCGTAATACGGAATCAGCTTTAGCGTGGTCGGCTGCGCCTCGGACTGGGGTGTCTCCGCGGCAAAGTACAGCGCCGTTGATGGCGGAGCCTCCTCATGCCTTCCCTGATGCTCCAGCACCATCACCCCATCCAGCAGCGATGCATCGTACGCGGCGCTCGTCGCTCCCGCCGCCCTCACCGAGAATCCCGCCAGATTCCGCTGCTGTGGACGCGGCGCCTGATCCAGACCCTCCATGCAGAAGACCACCGGCCCCCGCTGGAAAGCGACTCGCCCCGTGTTCTCCGTCACCGCCGGATTCGCGCGCAGCACCTGCGGCGTCATATCAAAGCTGATCTCCACACGGTCTCCGCTCGTCCAGCGGCGGCGCACCTCCAGATACCGCCCCGCCACCGCGCCGGTGATATTTTCGCCATTCACTCGCACGCTGGAGTGGGCCGACCACCCCGGAATCCGCAGGTACAGCGCGAACTCCGCCGGGCGCTCCGGACTCACTTCCATCGCGATCTCCCCTTCCCACGGATAGCGCGTCTTCTGCACCACCTTCAATCCATTCCCGTCGTGCAGATGCCAGTTCAGCTCCGAGTTGTCGTAGAGATGCACGTACACCCCGTCGTCGCTGGTGCTGTAGAAGTATCCCGGCAGCGAGGCCAGCGTGCGCTCCAGATTCGGGGGGCAGCATGTCGTGTCGTACCACGGGTTGCGAATCTTCTCCCCCGACGAGGGATCGAACGCCAGCGGATTCCGGTAGCAATACGTCCGCCCATCGAGCGACATCCCTGAATTGATGCCGTTGTACAGCGCGCGCTCCATCACGTCCGCGAACTTCGCGTCGCCCGTGGCGGAAAGCATCCGCCAGTTCCACATCATGTTGCCGATCGCCGCGCAGCTCTCGCCGTAGGCCTCTGCATTGGGCAGTTCGTAGGCATTGCCGAAGGCCTCGCCCGCCGCCCGCGCCCCAACGCCTCCGGTAATGTAAAGCTGATGCGCCACCAGGTCGTCCCAGAGCGC
This sequence comes from Acidobacteriaceae bacterium, assembly GCA_035295245.1. GTDB lineage: Bacteria > Acidobacteriota > Terriglobia > Terriglobales > Acidobacteriaceae > Palsa-343. Next base: position 16,665 of record DATGJK010000546.1, on the reverse strand, counting down.
GTTCAGCGTCTTCCAGTACTGCGCATCGCCGGTTTCGAGGTAGTAATCCGTCGCGCCGCAGCACGCATACATGCAACGCACCGCGTGGCCCTCCAGCTTCGTCCGCGAGGTAAACGGAATCCCGCAGTACATGTACGTGATCTGCCGCGGCGTCAGCGGAATGCGATCGTCCCCGCGCAGAATGTACCCCGCCAGCTCCAGGTAGCGACGGTTGCCCGTCGTCCGGTACAGCTCAATCAGCGACATCTCGATCTCGGGATGCCCGGCGACAATCGGCTTCTGATTCGGCGCAGGCCCGTAGTTCGGCAGCAGAAAATCATCCACGAAGCGAATGCCTGCGTTGAGCAGCGTGGCATCGCCGGTGGCGCGATACCACGCAATCGCCCCCTGCAGCAGATGACCGATGCAGTAGAGTTCGTGCCCCGTCGTCTGAATATCGGGCAGCATGCGGTGGCTGCGCCGGTCGCCAACATAATAGGTGTTCAAATACCCGCTGGGCTCCTGCGCCGCCACCACGTCGCGGATCATCGGCTCCGCCATCGAGCGCAACTGCGGCCGGGCTCCCGATTGCAGCGCGAACCCCACCGACTCCGTCCACTTGTAAATGTCCGAGTCGGAGTACACCGGCCCTTTCTGCGGCGCATTCGACTTGCCCTCGAGCCGCAGGAAGTTATCCATGCGTCCATGCTCGATCAACTCATCGTGCATGCTGGGGATGCTGGACTCTACGTTCGTCTGTCTGCGCTTCTGCCAGAAGCCGTCGCGAATCGTCACCGCCGAGACCGGCACCGTCTTCAGCTTCGCGTAGGGCGAGCGCGACAAATCCAGCACGCCGCTGTTCTTCCAGTCTTCGTGCGGCTGCGTTGCCGGCCTGGACGCATCATCCATCGACGAAAGGTATGCCGGCCCCTTGCCCATCATCGAAGCGCTGGCGGCTGGAACAAGAGAGAGAAAGTGCCGGCGTGTCAAAGAAAGTTTCATTGCGGTTAGCCTCGGACGGAAACCGTTTTAGGTTCCCGCCCAGGCCATTGTCAAGAAACCGCCGGTACGGCCGGGCCGGTCCGCGTCCATCGCCTCTCGCAGACCTTCTTCATGACGAGCGTTCGCCGCATCTTGCGCCGGCAGCACAGGCGTACTCGGATCGATCTGCCTCTTGCCGATTGCCTGTTGCCTGCTTTCAGGCGGCAATGTGGGAAAGCTGTACGCCGTTCCCACTCGCCTGTTCCGTGGCCTTCTCATTCCCAATCAAAGCCAGCGGATTCGGAACCGGATGCGCCGGCGGCCAGGTGTTCTTTCGCGGCGCCGTTTCTGCGCGAAGTGCAGCATCGGCGACCCGTCCGGCCAGCATCAGCAGCATCTTCCAGTCCTCATCGCCAAGTTCGCGGCGCATGCGATCCTGCGCGCGTTGCCAGTACGGCATCGCTTCGCGCAGCACCTGCTCGCCCTTGTCCGTGAGCCGATACACCCGGCGCTGCCGTTCGCCGATGCGCATCGAAACCCATCCACTCCTGCGCGCCCCTGCCAGCCGCCGCGAAAAAGTCTCTTCGGAGCCGACCGACTGCCGCGCCAGATCGCAGTGCGCGATCTCGCCGGCCACCGCGATGCTGCGCAGCATCGTGAACTGCGTCACCTTCAGCTGTGTCGGAGCCAGCACGAGGTCGTACAAATGGCCAACTGCGCGGCTGGCTCTCCGCAGGTTTGCAAACGCGCACTCGACCGTCCTATCCGGTGGAACCATCAGAAATTACCTTCCAGGCTAATGCATCATTGATGAAACTCCAGGCGAAACCAGTGCCCTGCCGGCGGCAGAGGTCGTGGACCATCCATCTCGCCTACACTTATTCCTGCTCTAATCTTTAGACCGCCCAAGGTTGCAGTCCGTTGGCAAAGCAACAAACATCGCGAACTGGCGCATCATGACATCGATGATCGTCCGCAACGAATTCCTGCATGCTCTCGCGGAGAGCGATCGCGCCCGCCTCGTTGAATCGGCGCGCTCCGTGGAATTGCCGTCGCGCTTCACCTTCTATGAGCCCGGACAGCTGCCCCGCGCGATCTGGTTCCTGAATTCCGGCATGGCTTCAGAACTGGTGCGCCTGGCCGATGGGCATACCATGGACGGCTCGCCTGTCGGGCTCCGCGGATTTGTTGGCGTTCCCGCGATTCTCGATGCCTACAGCAGCTTTCATCACTGCGTGATGCAGGTCCCGGGCGAGGCTCTCCGCGTCCCCGTTGCTGTCGTAAAGAATCTCTTCGACAACTCGGCGGACTTCCGCGGCATCGCCGGTCGTTTTATTGAGGCGCGCTACGTGCAGGCCACACAGAGCGCCGCCTGCAATCTGCTGCACAACATGGAGCAGCGGCTTGCGCGCTGGCTGCTCATCACGCGCGCCCACACTGCAAGCGACGAGTTCCACATTTCCCAGGAGTATCTTTCGGAGATGATCGGCGCCAACCGTTCCACGGTGACGCAGACGCTCGGCGCGCTCGAGCGTTCCGGCCTCATCCACCTTGATCGCGGCGCTGTCAAAATCGCCAGCTATCAGGGACTCTGCAAAGTTACGTGCGAATGCCACTGCGTGATCGAGGAGGCCTTCTCCCGGATCACCGCGTGCCAGCCTGCATCACGCGCCGCGGAGCTCACCTGACCAGGGCTCGCCTAACGACCCCTCGCCGTGACCACCAAATCCAGCACATCCGCGATCATCCGTGTTGCCGGATTCCACGCCACCACATAGCCACCGCAGTAGCCGTATTGGTATCCCGGCGGAGGCGCGGCCACAACGCCCACCCAGTAGCCTCGCGGCACCGGCTGCACGACGTACTCGCGCGCCACGTACTCGCCCGTCACAAACACCGGACGCCGCCTGTCACGCCACCGGTCCGCGTCGCCCCGATAATGCGCATAGAAGCGATCCCGGTCCGCGTCGCGGAAATACTTCTTCGCCTGCCCGGGCGGCATGCCGCGATCCGAGTCCCCATACTTCTTCGCCTGCCCCGGAGGAACGTGATCGCCGCGATCGTATTTCTTCGCCTGCCCTGGCGGTGTGCCTCCATGTCCGGGCGGCGGATTGTCCCGGTCGTGTCCCGGTGGCCCCTGAGCCACGCCTGCACACGTCATTGAAATCAGAGTTGCTGCAAACAGAGCACGACGGAGCCACAAACCGGCTTGCATGGGGGATCTCCTCGTATGGCGTGGAATAGCTCCCCGATTATACTTCGGTGCTCCCTGTTGCCGATTGCCTGCTTTTCACTGCTCCCGCAGCAGAATCATCGGATCCACCGCCAGCGCCCGCCGCGCCGGAATCCACGCCGCCAGCAGCCCCAGCAGCACCATCGTTACCACCACTCCGCTCAGCACCAGCGGATCTCTTGGCGTGGCCGAATACACAATGTGCGACAGCACCCGCGTCGCGAGCACTCCCAGCACCAGCCCCGCCGCTGAGCCGATCGTCAGCAGCCGGAACGCCCGCCCCAGCGCAGCCCGCAGCACTTCCTGCTTTCCCGCGCCCAGCGCCACGCGAATCCCAAGCTCGCGCAGCCGCTTGCTCACCACGTACGACGCCATGCCGAAGATCCCCGTCACCGCCAGCACGGCGCCCAGCATCCCTAATATCCCGAGCGCGATCGTTGCCACCCGCGCGGTGAACAGCGCCGTCGCCAGCTCCCGGTTCCAGGTGGTGATCGTCAGCGGCAATGCCGCATCCAGTCCGTGCAGTCCTCGCTGCACTGCCCCGGCAATTTCATCCGGAGCCCGGTTCGACCGCATTACGATGAAAAATCCATTCGGCGCGTGCTGCTGCATGGGGAAGAACATCGCCGGCTGCTGCTCTTCCGTCAGGTACCGGTACTTCCCGTTCTCCACCACGCCCACCACCTCGGCGCGGTTTCCGCCCCAGAACTTGAAGTGTCCTCCGACTGCCTTTCCGACAGACCCGAACAGTTTCTCCGCAAATTGCCGGTTCACCACCGCCACCACCGGAGCGTTCTTCTCGTCGTGCCAGCTGATGTCCCGCCCCGCCAGCATGGCAGTGCCCGCCGCCGCAAAATATCCCGGCGAGACGTTGTAGTCCATCGCATCCGCCGCGTAGTTCGTCGGCCGGTAATCCGTCGTGCTGTCCGCGTAAACGTAGGAGTCGCCGCTGCCCAGGCTCAGCGGCGTAAAGCTGATGTAACCCGCCGACGTGACGCCCGGAATCGCGCTCACCGTATCCAGCATCCGCCGCTGCATCAAAGGAATCTTGTCGCCCGTATACCCCGCCCACGTCAGATCGGTGGCCGCGATCGTCACGTGATCCGGATCGAATCCGAACCGGCTGTGCAGCGACCGCTCCATGCCCCGCACCGCCACCAGCGACGACGTCACCAGCACCGCGCAAATCGCGATTTGCGTCGCCAGCAGCACATCCCGCACCGTGAACCTCTTCACTCCGCCGGTGCTCTCGCCCGTCCGGATCACCTGCCATGGATCGGACCGCATCACCTGGCGCACCGGCACGATGCCAAACAGAAGCCCGCTCACCAGCGCCAGCGCAAACGCCACCACGAACGTCCACGCGTCCGGCATCACCGTCACATTCACCGGGATGTTCGGAATTGGCTGCCACGCGCTCAGCCAGCGCAGAATCACCAAACCGAATACCAGGCCGATCACTCCGCCCACCAGCGACACTAGTACCGCTTCCGTCAGCAGTTCCCGCAGAATGCGCGCCCGCTGCGATCCCAGCGCCATGCGCAGCGCAATTTCTTTTGCGCGATCCGCCGCCCGCGCTGCGAACAGACTGCCCAGGTTTGCGCAGGCCGCCAGCAGGATCAACCCCGCCAGCAGCATCAGGGCCGCCATGAACGCCTTTGCCGGACCGCCCAGCATGTCCCCCGCCAGCCCCGGCCGCGTCAGCGTGAACCTCACTCCGTCGTCGTCGCTGGGATACGTCTTCGCCAGCCACGCCCCAATCGTGTTCAGGTCCGCCGTCGCCTGCGCGGGCGTCACTCCCGGCTTCAACCGGCCCACCAGCATCGCAGAATGATTGCCGCGATACTTCTCGTCGTCGGACCCCGTCATCAGCGGTATATCCACGATCGGGATCCACATCGCCGGCGCCCAGAACAGCTCCGTTCCCCGAAAACCCGGCGGCGCCACTCCAAGAATCGTCAGCGGATGCCGGTTGATCTGTACCACCCGCCCCACCACGCCCTTGTCCGCATGGAAATGGCTGTGCCAGTACGTATAGGTCAGCACCACGTAAGGTGCGCTGTTCGGGCCTTTTTCATCCGAGGCATGAAAGAACCGTCCCAGGTACGGCTGGATGTACAGCGCGTCGAAATAATTGCCGCTGGCCATATACGGCCATGCCATTGACGGATCCCCGCCCGTATCCACGCCTACCGGCCCGATGATTTGGAACGCCGCCATGCTCTCGAAGCTGCGGTTCCGGTCGCGCAAATCCTGATAGTCGGGATACGACTGCGACACATACCGGAAGCGCTGCACCGAATACAGATTCTGCCCGTGGGGCACGTTCACCGGCCGCAGCACCAGCGTGTTCAGCATGCTGAAGACCACAGCGTTCACGCCGATGCCCAGCGCCAGCGTGATGATCGCCGTCACCACAAAACCCGGCGTTCGGCCCAGGTTGCGAATGGCGATTTTCAGCGCGTGGATCATGGCTTTGCTCCCTCTACGCGGATTCTCCGCCCAAAGTTCTCGCCCGGCGCACGGGAGCGGTCTTGCCGCGGAACGAAGGTAATAGACGAGCGTAGGGTCTGAACACGCGCTTCTTAGCCGACGCGAATCATGCCCACAGCCTCACAAAAAAAAGGCAGTGGGGCATTTCGCCCCACTGCGTATTACAGTGCATCGATAAGTTAGAAGAGGAACTTACCGCCAAACTGCAGCACCCGCGGATCGTTCGCGCTCGTCACCTGACCGAAGTTGCTGTCGGTCTTGCCGGTGTCGAGCCCGTTAAATTGCGTGTGGTTGAAGGTGTTGAAACTCTCCACACGGAACTCGAAGCGGGTGTTTTCGTTCTCGGTCAGCGGAAATGCCTTGAACAGGCTAAGGTTCCAGTTTTGGAGTCCGGGGCCTACGACCGCATTCCTTCCTGCTGTGCCAAAGCCATTGTTTGTTCCGCCTGCCCATGGAGCCAGCGGCGCCGCAAACGCAGCGGTATTGAACCACTGCTTCTGTGTCTTCGGTCCGGCCACCTTGCCCACCAGATCCGGACGGTTCGTGGTCCCTCCGCCCAGCCCCAGCGTGTCCGTGCCATACGTGACATCCGTGGCTACCCCTGACTGTATGGTGGTGACACCGGAGAAGGTCCAGTTCCCGAGCACCGTCCGTTCGAACATGCCGTTCGAGCGGAAAGATGGCAGGTGGTAGATGTAGTTCGCGTTGAAGATATGACGACGGTCGAGGTTGGTCGGTCCGCGGTCGTACCTCAGATTGAATGGGTTGGAGATGCCGCCCAGATCGTCGTTCAGGACGCCGATCGAGTGCGACCAGGTGTAGGCGAACTGCGCGCTCACCCCATGCCGGTTCTCAATGCGAAGCGCCGCCTGCATGCTGTTGTAGTTGTCCGTGGCCGCGTTTTCGTCCTGACTGATATCGGCCCAGCCCGGGAACTGCCGGTACAGGTTCGCGTTGGCTCCCTTGCTGACCGCCTGCCGGTGCGTGATGTCGCCCAGCGGCAGCGTGTTGATGTGGCGCGTATCAGACTGGTTCCATCCGCCCGTCCCGACATACTGCACCAGCGCCACGATGCCAGGCTGCAGCTGATGCTGTACGCCCAGGCTGTACTGCGCCGTTGCGGGATCCGGGTAGTAGTAGGAGAGGGTGCCGATGCCCGCCGGAAAGACCGGATTGCTCGCCACCGATCCGTCGATCGCGCTCACCCTTGGATTCGTGTAGTACACGCTGTTCGCCGTCGGCCGGTAGGCATACGGCGGATTTGTGTCGGTCCCGTAAACGTCGTTCCCCTGCACGCGCTCGTAGAAGATTCCGGCACCGGCGCGCAGAATCGTCTTCCCTGTTCCAAACACGTCGTAGGCGAATCCCAGACGCGGTTGCAGCGTGAAGAAGTCGCTCTTGACCAGGTTGCGCGGGAAGCCGTTTACGCCCGGACGTCCAATGCCGTTCAGATAGAACGGAACCGCGGCATTGGTCGGATTCGAGAATCCTGGCCCGTTCGGGTTCAGGGTTCCCGTCTTCGCATCCGGTATCTGCTCATTCGCCGTGCTGAACAGGGAGGGCACGAAGTTTGCCGTCCGGTTGAACTTCTCGTACGTGTGCGGCATGGCATCGTAGCGGAATCCCAGGTTCAGAGTCAGCCGCGGCGCCACATGCCAGTTGTCCATTCCGTAGAACGACCAGGTGTTGTTGATCCAGTGGAACATGTCGATGCGCTGCAGTTGCGTGAAGCTGTCGGCCATGCCCAGCAGGAAGTTGACATAAGAGTCCCCGGAGAAGTCCGTGCCGAACGCATAGTCTCCCTGGGTGTCCGCCTGCTGCTGCTGGTTCTTGTCGCCTCTCATGTAAGCAAAGCCGAACTTCAGCTCGTGCTTGGCCTTCGTCCACGACAGGTCGTCGCGCGGCTGATAATTGAGCCACGCGTTCTGCCATGGCCAGTAGTTCACGTTCCAGGTGGTGCCCAGCGGAGCGCCGAAGCCCACCCTTGGCATCCGGCTCAGCAGGTTGTTAGCAGCCGGGAAGTATCCGGTCTGCGTCCAGCCGGACGGTTCCTTATAGATCCCTGCCGGCGGAATCCGGATGCTGTTCCCGTTGACGTTGATCGACGTCTCATTCAGCAGCGTCGGTGAGATGGTGTCGGTCAGCTTGATCACCGTGCCCCAGCTCGGATTGTTGAAGACGTTGCCGGTCGTTACGTAGCTGTCGCTGTCCCACATGGCTGGATAGATCGTCTGCGTCATCTGATCGTGAATCCAGTGACCCATCAGGTGCAGCCTGGGTGTGATGTCATGATCGGCGCGCACCACGTCTTCCCGCACAAATGTCGGCTGCTTCGGCGATGCGATGTACTGAGGCGCACCATTGGCCGCCGAGGCCGCGTTCGCCGCCGGAATCGCTCCCGTGTGCATGAACAGAATTGCATTCGGATCCAGCAGTTCCTTCGGTATCACGTTGCCCGGGAACGAATTCCCGATTGTCAGCCCGCGGGCTGTGTAGATGCTCAGCTTGGCCGGATCCGCGGTGTTCGGAACGCACGGAGCGGTCTGTCCAGCGTTGCAGGCGCCAGCATTCGGTGACTCTTTGAATCCCGGAGGCAACACATAGGTGAAGTCCTTCCCTGACTCCGGAATGTCGTTAATGTTGGCGAACGGCCCTTTTCCCGCGGGGATCGTTGCCGTTGCGGTCGGATTCGCTCCCTGAATGAACCGCCGCCATTCTTCGCTGTAGAAGAAGAACGTCCGGCTCTTGCTCTTCGGATACAGTCCAGGAATGAAAACCGGCCCGCCGATGTCCCCGCCAAAGATGTTCAGGCGCAGCTCGGGCGTCGGCTGGTGGCTCTGTTTCGAGAAGTACGCCTCGGCGTCAAACGCGTCGTTCCGGTTGAACTCCCAGACTCCTCCATGGAAGTTCTTTGTGCCGGACTTCAGCGCCATGACCATGGTGCCGCCCGACGCGATTCCATAGTCCGCCGCATAGTTGCTGTCCAGCGTCTGGAATTCCGCCAGCACATCCGGCGAAGGCATCACACCCGGCCGGCCGCCGCTGCCGCGGTCGTACACTTCGCCGCCGTCGATCAGCCAGTTGTTGTGGCTCAGCCGCATGCCGTTGAAGCTGATGTTCTCGCTGCTGCCCTGTGCCGAAACACCGTTAAACGATGGATTGTTCGCCGATACGCCGGTGCCCAGCGTGGTCAGAGAAATCATGTTCCGGCCGTTCAGCGCGATTTCCGATATCTGCTCGCCGGTGACAAGGTTGCTGATTTCGTTGGTGTCCGTCTGCAGGTGCAGCGAATTTGCCTGCACCGTCACCGTTGTCGTGCTCGCGCCGACGGCAAGCTGCACATCCTCGCGGACGGTCGCCGCCACGTTCATCACGATGCCCGATTTTTCATAGGTTTCGAAACCGGACGCGGCCACCCGCAGGTTATAAGACCCGATGTGAAGGGCTGCGAACTCGTAAAGTCCCGCCCCGTTCGTCGTACCGGCGCGTATCTCTCCCGTCGCAGAGTTGGTCAGAGTTACTTTTGCGTTGGGAACAACCGCGCCGCTTGGATCCGTTACTGACCCCGTGAGAGTTGCGTTCTCCTGAGCACTGGCAACGAATACGAAGCACAGTGCGGCGATGGCCAAACACAGCCAGCGTTTCCACAGTGTCACTGGACACCTCCTCGAGCGTGAGGTGCTGCCCCTCCATCGGCCAGCTGCGAGTTGAGCAGTGCCCCGCTCAATTCAGTAGTTAAGAGTTTTAGCTGGCTGGCCGACAACCGCACCAGAACGCAAGGCCATTAAACACCCGTTGTCGACGATATCGATCAGAATTGCTGTTGATGACATCAACAAACGAGCGGTGACTCCATCACGCTCGAACGCCACTTATTAACGAACTATTAACTAGAATCCGATCACTGTCCCGGGATCGCAGAAGGCATAGCTGAGTACAAAGGACTTCTCTTGCTCGGGTACGCGATTCTCCTGCTATTGTCACGAGGCATGTGCGCTGGAAAGCCATCGAGCCAAATGACTCGAGGAAGTAAACATGCCTTTGGTGGAAGCCAGCGTTTCTCAGCCGATCAGGGACCTTGAGACGACTGCCGTTACATAAACGGCTGGCAAGTCTCGGCCTGTGCCCTGGCTGCGCGCTCTGTGCTCTGTTCTCTGAGATCTGTGCTTTGCACTCTTTGCCCGGCGGCGCCAGACTTTTCTGATCACTGATCCCTGATCGCTAACTGCTGATCTCCCGCCGCTCGCCTGCCCATCGCCTGTTGCCTGTTGCCTGTTGCCTGGTGCCTGTTGCCTGTTGCCTATTGCCTGTTGCCTGCCTTTAATACAGCAGCACCGCCACCCGGTACATCGTGAACGCGCCCGCCGCGATCGGCCTACAGGCTCCCACCGCCGCCCGCGTGTACCGGCCGCCGCGAATCTGCTGCCGGATTTGTGACTGCAGCTGCTGCAAATCAGCCGTCTGCATGCGCACCATCAGCCGCGCATTGGTTCCCGCCGGCATGCCATGCGCCATGGCGCACGCCTGCTCAGCGGCTCTCGGCGACAGCGACGCATCGATGCCGTCCTCGCGCAGCATCGCCCGCACGCGCCCTTCCACCTGCTCCACGCTCAGCGCCTGCGATGCCTCAGCGAAGTCCTCCACGGCATACAACTCATTCCCGCGCTGCGCCACGCCTACGCCCAGCGCATCCATTTTCGGATCGAGAATGTTCGCACGGTGCGGCGTCGAGTGCATCCACGAAGTTTCCACGTCTCCCGCCGTCGGAGCCATGGCCACGTTTTCTGCAATCGCGTCGAAGCGCGCGCCCGCCTGCGCGGCCCGCTGCATGACCTCAGGCTCTCCCGCAAACTGATGCGAGATGCGGCCTTGGCGCGCCATCAGCTCCGCATGCCGTTGCGCCGCTGCGGCCAGCGCCGCGTTCCACTGCAGCGGACGGAGCCCCTGCGCCTGCCGGTCCCGGTTCGTCAGATCGAAGATGCGCCGCGCCGGATCCTGCGCCTGCGCCCGCGCGCCGCCTGCCATCAGCAAGGCCGGCAGCGCCATCCACACGCAATGCCGCATGGCTCGCTTCATCATGGCTGTCAATGTGAATCGCAGGTCAGGCTGCTTTGCCGTCTTCCGCCAGCTCGTCCACCGGCAACTCGCTCCGGTAGCGCAGCATCAGCGGCAGCAGCTTGCGCGCCGACCAGTACCGCGGCACGTACCGCCCCGGCGAGGAGAAGCACCGGAACAGCCACCCCAGGTAAAGCTTATCGGCCCACACCGGAATGCGCACCTGGTCGCCGCTCAGAAACGCAATCGCCGCCCCAAGGCAGTGGATCGACGGCAGCGTCTCCAGGTTGCGCTTTAAGTACAGCCCCAGCCGCTCCTGCACGCCGCCGCCCACCGTGATCACAACGTGCTGCGGACGCAACGCGCGGACCTTCTCCACCAGGGCGAGGTCCTCGATCGGAGAGCCGTACATCGGCGCCTGATACACGTACTCGTCCGGCACATGGATGCCGTTCTTCTTGAGCCAGCTCAGATTCCGTCGCGCGCTCGCCGCTCCGGCCATGATCCAGAGCGTGTTTCCCGGCTGCCGAAAATCCTCGCGCAGCAGCAGAGCGCGCAGATACTCGAGCCCCGAAACCCGCGGCACGGAATCCCCCTCCAGCAGATTCCAGATCATCACCATGAACGCCGAATCGGCGATCGCCACATCGGCGTTCAGCAGCGCCTCGCGATATTCCGCATCGGCTGCCATGTCTTTCAGCGCCGGTGCAGCCGGAACCACCAGCAATCCGCCGCGCGACATGCGCTCGATGGCGCCGCCCACCTCGCCGGCGTAGAAGTTCACTCCCAGAATCTGACGATTTTCGCCCCGATGGCTCACTGACTGGCCCCTTTGAAAATCGAACCGGCGATCGCCGGTCCGGGAAGTTTTAGATTTAGCCGCGCGCTCCGACCAGCATTTGGCTTTCGATCCACTCGTACGTTTTCGCCATGCCGTCCTTCAACCGGATCGACGGTTCCCAGCCCAGCTCCTGCTTAATCTTCGTGTTGTCGCTGTTGCGCCCGTTCACGCCCTTCGGCGCGTCCAGCTTGTAGCGCCGCTTCAGCTTCACCCCGGCGATCTCCTCGACAATGTCCACCAGCTGGTTGATGGTCACCAGCTCGCTCGATCCCAGGTTGATCGGGTATTGGATGTCGCTTTCCATGATCGCGACCGTACCCCTGGTGCAGTCGTCGATGTACATGAAGCTGCGCGTCTGCTTGCCGTCGCCCCAAATCTCAATTTCGTTCGAGCCCGACGTCTTCGCCTCGATCACCTTGCGGCAAATCGCCGCCGGAGCCTTCTCGCGGCCGCCGTCCCAGGTCCCGAACGGGCCGTAGACGTTGTGATACCGCGCCACCCGGCACACCAGCCCAAAATCCTCTTCGAAGTGGCGGCACATGCGCTCGCTGAACAGCTTTTCCCAGCCGTAGCCGTCTTCCGGCAGCGCCGGATAGGCATCGTCTTCCTTCAGCGGAACCACTTCGGGGCTCTTCTGCTTCTCGCCGTTGTACACGCACGCCGACGACGAGTAGAAGAAGCGCTCCACGCCCGAGTCGCGCGCCGCCAGCAGCATGTGAGTGGTCGTCAAGACGCTCAGCATGCACAACGCCTTGTTGTTTTCGATAAACCCCATGCCGCCCATGTCCGCGGCCAGCTGAAACACGGCGTTCACGCCCTCCGCCGCCCGGTAGCAGTTCTCCTTCTCCTTCAGGTCGAGAACCAGGTTCTCCAGGCCCGAAGTTATCTGATACCACTCGTCGAGCGGCTTCGCGTCCACCGCGCGCACCACATCCGCGCCGTTAGCGAGCAAATACTTCACCAAGTGCCCGCCGATAAATCCACCGGCGCCGCACACTGCGACTTTCTGACCCTTGAGTTTCATAATGCTGGACGACTCCCGAAATGCGCCGGCTCTGCCGAGCGGCTGAACTTCATCAGGCTGGACACGTTACAACTGGCCTCAAATGAATGAATGCATGATTGACAGTCGTTCCCGTTGGATGGGGAAAAGAACGACTGGCCGAGACGACAACGTAGGCTAATTTTCCCGGCTGTGTACCATAAAAGTCAAGCTGGGGCAGTGCGCCGGAATCCGCCTTCCCACGTGCTGTTCATGTCACTGTAAACGTTACGATAACCTCACGGCATACCACCTTGGTTACAGCCGCCGCCAACCCGCCGGAACTCGCGCAGCCCACCCACCTCACGCGCCCGGGTCTGCTCGCCACCCTGCGCCGCCAGCCGCTGGCCGCTGTCGGATTCTCCCTGCTGGCCCTTTTCCTCGTGCTGGCGCTCTTCGCGCCGCTTTTATCGCCCTTTAACCCCGCCGCCATCGACCTCCTCCACCGCCTCGCCCCGCCCGACGGCCATCACTGGATGGGCACCGACGAGCTGGGTCGCGACGTACTCTCCCGCCTCATCTGGGGTGCGCGCCTCTCCCTCGCCGTTGCCGTTTCGGTCGTCACCCTCTCGCTGACCGCTGGACTCATCCTCGGGGGCCTCGCAGGCTTTTATGGTGGATGGGCAGACATCGCTCTCAATACCTTCCTCATGAACGCCTTCCTCGCCCTTCCGAGTATCCTGCTGGCCATCGCCTTCGTGGCCTTCCTCGGGCCGGGCCTCTTCAAACTCATCCTCGCGCTCTCCATCGGCGGATGGGTTGGCTACGCCCGTCTTGTCCGGGCCCAGGTCCTCGCCGTGCGCGAGCGCGAGTTTGTCGAAGCCGCCCGCGCCCTGGGCGCCAGCGACCTCCGCATCTTCCTTCGCCATATCCTGCCCAACATCCTGCAGCCGCTCACCGTTCAGGCGGCCATTGGCATGGCTGGAGCCGTCCTCGCCGAAGCCACCCTCAGCTTCCTCGGACTCGGCGTCCCGCCCCCCGCCGCCAGCTGGGGATCCATGCTCAACGACGCCCGCCCCTTCCTCTTCGAAGCTCCGCACCTGGTCGTCTTTCCGGCGATCGCCGTCATGCTTTGCGTGCTCTGCTTCAACTTCCTCGGCGACGCTCTCCGCGACTACCTCGACCCCCGCACCCGCATCGAAATCGGCCTGTAGACCTGTTCCTGTGGCCTGGCTCCCCCCTTGCACTTCTACAAGAGACTGGTATAGAGTCCTCCTGTAGAAGTGAAAGGGTAGCGATGTCAGGTGAGCGCATTGACCTTCCCCAGGGCACCCTGGACCTCCTCATTCTCAGAACCTTGTCCCTCGGCCCGCAACATGGGTGGGCAATTTCTGAGCGTGTACAGCAGGTTTCCGGAGATGTTCTGCGCATTCAACAGGGCTCTCTTTATCCCGCACTGCATCGGCTGGAGCGGCGTGGATGGATCAAGGCGACATGGGGTGCGTCCGAGAACAATCGGCGCGCCAAATATTACGAGCTCACCAGGGCCGGCCAAAAACAGCTTGCAAGCGAGCAGGATGCCTGGGAGAAGCTGACCGCCGCGGTGGCCCAGGTTCTCCGGGCTGTCTAGGAGGTGTGCGGTGCTGAGCGACTTGTATATTCGCCTGCGCTCCATTTTCCGCCGCGCCAAAGTCGAGGAAGAACTCGATGAGGAGTTGCGCTTCCATCAGGAGCAGCAGGCCGAGAAGTACATGCGTGCCGGGTTGAGCCGGGAAGAAGCGCTCCGTCGGGTGCGCCTCGACTTCGGCGGACTTGCGCAGGTGAAGGAGGATTGTCGCGACGCCCGCGGCATTTCGTTGCTCGAATCGTTTGCTCAGGATCTGCGCTACGGCGTGCGCATGCTCGCGAAATCGCCCGCCTTCGGCGCGATCGTCGTCCTCACCCTGGCTCTCGGCATCGGAGCCAATACCGCCATCTTCACCTTGGTCGATGCGGTCATGCTGCGCTCCATCCCCGTTCGCGATCCCCAGCAGCTGGTGGTAGCGCAATGGTCGGCGCGCAAAGGGCCGCAACACCTCGGCATGAGTAGCTTTGGAGACTGCGCCCATAACCGCGACGAGACGGCCGGGTGCCCGTTGTCCTATCCCTTTTTTCAGGAAATTCAAAAACAAAACGATGTTTTTGCGGATGCAATGGCATTCGCCGGGCCTTATCCAATGGATTTCAGCGGCAATGGAGCCGCCGCCATCGCTTCGGGAGAACTGGTTTCCGGAAACTACTTTCAGACCCTCGGGGTGTCCGCGGCGCTGGGCCGCACCCTGATGCCTGAAGATGAAAAGTCCGGAACTCCATCCGTCGCAGTGCTCGATTACGCATACTGGCAGCGCGCCTTCGGAGGATCGCCTGCCGTCATCGGACGAACCATTCGCCTCAACGATGCCGCTTTCACAATTGTCGGCGTAGCCGAACCGGCTTTCACCCGGCTAACCCCCGGCAAATCTGTCGATCTGTGGGTCTCGCTCAGTCAGGCCTCGACAGTGGGATTTAAACGCGTTCATCTCGCGGAGCCCAGCTACTGGTGGCTCGTCGTCGTCGGCCGTTTGCAGCCCGGAGTCTCGCGCGTTCAGGCCGAGGCCGCACTCAACCCGCTCTTTGTGAACGAAGCGCTCCATGGATCGAAGCCGCACTGGGCCCCTGCCGATCATCCGCGCTTGTCCCTGCTTCCGGCGGAGCGGGCTCTCGCAGGAATCCGAACGATGTATGGCGAGCCACTCCTGCTGCTCATGGCGGCGGTGGGTCTTGTCCTGCTCATCGCCTGCGCCAATGTCGCCGGACTCATGCTGGCCCGCTCTGCGGCCCGGGAGCGCGAAATGGCCGTGCGCCTTGCTATGGGCGCGGCCCGCCGCCGAATCATCCGCCAGCTTCTCACCGAAAGCCTGCTGCTCTCCTTCCTCGGCGCAGCGCTCGGCGCATTGTTGGCGCCTCTCGGCGTTTCAGGCCTTGCCGCGTTCTTTTCGAAAAACACATACATGCCCTTACAGCTCGATCTGCACATCGACGCACGCGTCCTGCTCTTTGCCATCGGCGCGGCGCTGCTCACCGGTTTCGGCTTCGGTCTCGCGCCTGCATTTCGAGGCTCGCGCACCGGAGTGACCTCGCACCTGAAAGGCAACACCACTACCGCCGGATCCAGTCGCGGCCGGATTCTAAGTGGCGGCGGCGCCCTGGTCGTCGTGCAGGTGGCGCTCTCCATGGTCGTCCTCACCGGCGCCGGCCTGCTCCTCCGCACTCTCGGCAAACTCCGCGATATCGATCCAGGCTTCGACACCCGCAATCTCATGCTCTTCGCTGTCAATCCTCAGCTGACTGGCTACAGAGACGACCAGATACCCGCCCTGTACGCCGATCTGCAGAAGAGAATCGCCGCCCTGCCTGGCGTCACCAGCGTCAGTTATGCCGCCGATGCCCTGCTGGACGGCGGTTTGTCGAGCCGGACCATGCGCATCGAGGGCCGCCCCGACAAGGACAGCGTGGAAGTGCAGACGCTGTTCGTCGGCCCGGAGTACTTCCCCACCATGAAGATCCCTCTCCTCCAGGGCCGCCTGCTCAATCGGTCCGACACCCCCGACACGAAACATGCGCTGGTGAATCGCGCCTTCGTCCAGAAGTTGATCTCCGGCCGCGATCCGCTCGGGCTTCACTTCGGCGGTGAGGATCCGAAAGATCCACAGTGGGAAATTGTCGGTGTGGTCGGCGACACCAAATATGCAACGCTGAGAAGAGCAGATGCTCCCATGGCGTTTTTCCCGCTGGCTTCCGGTGGGGCAACCTTCGAGGTGCGAACGGCTTTGGCGCCTGCCGCGCTCATGCCTGCGGTGCGCAACGTTGTGAACTCCGTCGACGCCAATCTCCCAGTCGTCCGCATGCGCACGCAGACCGATTCGATCGACCGCCTGCTCTTCAACGAGCGCCTCGTAGCGCGGCTCTTCGGCCTCTTCGCCGCTCTGGGCTTGCTGCTCGCCTGCATTGGCCTCTATGGATTGCTTTCCTGGGAAGTGGAGCGCCGCACCCGCGAGATCGGCATCCGCACCGCTCTCGGTG
>DATGJK010000545.1:0-3599 GCA_035295245.1 Acidobacteriaceae bacterium | reverse complement strand
CGGTTCGCGGGTTCATCTGGTACCAGGGCGAGACGAACTCGGCGCACGACCGCGCTCCGTATTACGAGACGCTGTTCTCGGCGCTCATTGGGGACTGGCGCGCGCACTTTGCGCAGGGGAACCTGCCGTTCTTCTACGTGCAGATTTCGAGCTTCAACTCGCCGGGCGAGGACTGGGGGCGCGTTCGCGATGCACAGCGGCGCGTGCTGGAGGAGGCGAACACAGCGATGGCGGTGACGCTCGATGTGGGCACGCCGGACAACGTGCATCCGCCCGACAAGCAGACGGTGGGACACAGGCTGGCGCTGGCGGCGCGGCACATCGTCTACGGCGAGGATGTGCCGTATGCATCGCCGCTGTTCCGGGAGGCGACGACGGAGATGCGGCCCGACGGGAGCATGGCGATGCGGGTGTGGTTCGATCATGCAGAGGGGCTGACCACGCACGGTGCTTCGAATTCGAGTTCGGGGAGCACAGCGTTTGAGATTGCAGGCGCGGATCATCATTTCGTTCCGGCGCAGGCGCGGATCGAGGGAACCACGGTGGTGGTGGGTGCGCCGGAGGTGGCGCATCCTGCGTACGTGCGCTACGGGTGGATGGGCGTGATGCCGGACAATATCTTCAACGCGGCTGGGCTGCCGATGAGCACGTTTACGAGTGAAAGCTATTAGCAGTTTGCCGCAACGTCCTGATGGAATGTGAGGCATCTTTCGCTGCTTGACCCTACCCTTACGTCATGCTCAAAGATGTGCATGATGAGAGCCGTGAGCGCCTTCTGCATCCAGCCGTTCCGCTGAGGCGGAAGTGAGACCACGAACGAAGCTGTCAGCGCCTGGCTCCGCGAGGGAGAGCGAATGAGTGGGGATATCGCCGCTTTTTACAACGATCTGGCTGAGCACTACCACCTGATCTTCGAGGACTGGGATCGCTCGATCGACCGCCAGGCGAGTGTGCTGGGGCCGCTGCTGGAGGCAAGGGCGGATGCGGCGTCGCTGAAGGTGCTGGATTGCGCCTGCGGCATCGGAACGCAAACCATCGGCCTTGCGAAGCGCGGCCACCAGGTGACTGGCTCTGACCTGAGTGAGGCGGCGATCGCGCGGGCGCGACGCGAAGCAGGCATGCGCGGACTGGACGTCGACTTTCATGTCGCGGATATGCGGGACTTGTCTTCTCTTGCGGAGTCAGGTTTTGACGCCGTCGTAGCGGGCGATAATGCGTTGCCTCATCTGCTCTCGGATGACGATCTGACGCGCGCGTTGACGAGCATTTCGCTGGTGCTGAAGCCGCGCGGGATTTTTCTGGCGACGAATCGCGACTATGACGCTCTGTTGCAGAGCCGGCCGGCATTCCAGGGGCCGGCGTTCTATTCAAAGGATGGAAGGCGCCATATCGTTCATCAGGTTTGGGACTGGGATAAGAACGAGTACACGCTGCATCTCTACATCACGTATGAGGAGGGTTCATCGTGGATCGCGAAGCACTATGCGACGCGGTACCGGGCGCTGCAGCGGAGCGAGCTTTCGAAGAGCCTGGAGTCGAGCGGGTTCTGCGAGGTCGAGTGGCTGATGCCGGAGAAGACCGGCTTGTATCAGCCAGTGATGGTGGCGAGGAAAAAGGCAGCTGCTAGCTTCTAGCTGTTAGCTCTTACTCTGAGTTGAAGGTCGGGGCCAGGGGTCGTGCTGCGCGCGAAAGCCTATGTTTCCAACTCAGGAGACATGGGGCAGCCGGATTTGGTTTGGAAGGGAGACAGGGACGAGCCGCTTGCAATCTCTATGAAGCGGGACGTCGCTTCACTTCAGAATGAGGATGCTTTCTCCTCGACTCCGATTGAGGGGGACGGCCACGATCAGGCGCCGGGTTTGAAATCAGATGGAGATGGGAAGGTGGGGCGAAATCCTTCTTTGCAAACGCGAGTTTCCCGATGACGTAGCCCAGCGCGCACCCTAGAGCGGTCAGGACCAGAAAGGCTCTGATGGCAAGTGGCGACAGGGAGAAATCCCCCGTGACCAGAGAAAGGATGAACCAAAGGGCTGTGAGCAAAACGGCGATGGAAAGGCCAATCAGCATTGCCACGCTGATTGAGTCGCTCAATTCATTTTGCTCCTGCATTGAAAGACTCCGGGGAGGACAACGGTAACACATTTCGGGAAATTGCACATTTTGAATAGCATACCGGCAAGAAAAATGACACGCTAAGCATAGGGCGTTGAACGTTTGCACCTGCCCGATTGCGCACCATAGGGATATGCCTGAGGGCTAGCTACCACTCCATCGCGTACTGCGGCGAGGGGGCGAGGTACGCGGGCCTGGGTTCGGAGGCGAGCTCCAGCACGAGGCGTTCGAGGACGAGGCGCTTGTCGGGGGGCTGGGAGCGCAGTTCCAAATCGGCGCGGGCGATGAGGCGCAGGGCGCGGGTGAGTTCGCGGCGGGATTTGTAGCGGCGGGCCTGGCGAATGACGTCTTCGGCGGCGAAGGGCGGCATGCGGAATCCCTGCCAGAGCGCCTGCCAGATGGCGCGCGAGTCGCGCACGTTCTTTTCGAGGATGACCAGCATCTGGCGGAAGGTGCGCGCCAGCATGTAGAGGTGACCGATGGCGGAGTCTTCGCCGCCGTCGCTGGCATTGAGCAGGCCGTGCAGCAGCGCGACGGCGCGGGCGCGGTCTTTGGCGGAGATGGCATCGGTGAGTTCGTAGAGCGAGCGCTGCTTCGCAGCGAGCACCATGGTCTCGACATCGCCGAGGGTGATGAGCTTTTTCGCGCCGACGTAGAGGGCGAGCTTCTCGAGTTCCGAGGCGATGAGCATCATGTCGGCGCCGAGAGCGTCGGCCAGCTCACGGGCGGCGTCCTGGTCGATCTGGATTTCGCGGAGCTTCGCTTCGGCGGCGATCCACTTGAGGGCATCGGCTTCGTCGACGCGGGCCAACTCGACGATGCCGCACCAGTCGCCGAGGGTCTCGCGGATGCGGTCGTAGCGATTGCGATCGTCGAGGTCCATGCGTCGCGGGTCGGAGGGGATGCGGATGTGGTCGGCGACGAAGAGCACGAGCGCCTGCGGGTTGGGCGATTTGAAGTAGGTCTCGATGGCGGCGAATTCTTCCTTCTTCGCGCCGCGCGTGTAGAGGGTTTTCAGGTTGCGGATGAAGAGGACCTGAAAGGGCGCCATGAGGGACGGCGTCTGCGCGCGATCGAGGGCTTCGAAGACGGAAGTTTCGGCGAGGTCGAGGTCGGAGAGGCAGAAGTCGCGCATCTCCGGCGGGACAAGCGCGGCGAGCACGGCGCGGCGGCAGCGCTCGAAGAGGAAGATGTCGTCGCCGATGAGGACGTAGCCGGGGCGGAGCTTGTTGTCTTTGAGGTCCGCGAGGAAGCGGTCCGTGGATGCGAAGCCGACGCCCATTCCAGCTCAAGTGTACGGGCGGGGAGGGCGGCGGGGGAAGTGATTAGTTGCTGGTTGCTGGTTCTCAGCTGTGAGTTGTCGGCGGATGCGCTGGCTGTATGCTGGCCGGGTGATTGCGACGCTTGCCCTATCCGGATACAGGTCGCTGCGGGAACTGGTGTTGCCGCTCGAGAAGCTCACGGTGGTGACAGGCGCGAACGGCAGC
>DATGJK010000544.1:0-5377 GCA_035295245.1 Acidobacteriaceae bacterium | reverse complement strand
CAACCGGTTCAACTCCTGTCTCTGCGCACGTCATCGCCGGCGGGAAATGATTCACCACGTTGTCCGGTATCTCCGCGTCGGCCGCCGGAATCGGCCGCCTCTCGCCCGCCAGCCGCGCCGGATCAAATCCTCCCAGCAAGTCCGTAATCTGCGGCAGCGTGTCCCGGGGACCCTCCGGCAAATAGGGCTTCTCATCCGGCAACGATCCCAGCGGAGGCAGATCGAACAAGACATCGAGGAACTTCGCAAACGAAACGTGGTCGCCCGGGTCGCTCACCACTCCTCCGGACCGCGCCCATGGCGAGATCAGAATCAACGGCACACGCGGCCCGTCCCCACACGGATTCTTATCCGGACACATCTCGAACTGCGGCGGCGGCACATGATCGTAGAAGCCCTCCGAGTCGTCCCACAGGACGATGATCGCCGCGTCGTTCCAGTATGGGCTGCGCGCCACCGCATTCACCACCTTCGCCACCAGCGACTCCGATAATTGCGAATCGGAGTAGCCGGGGTGATCGTCATCGCCCAGAAACTTCGCAGCTCGCACATCCGCCGGCTTCCAGCCAAAGGGATTCGCCGCGCCCCCCTTGATGAACACCACGCTCTGCGCGGGGAGCTGCCGGCTCTCCATCATCGAGAAGAAATCCAGCAGATCGTGCTCCCCGTCCCACATGGCCGGGTTCTGCCGGATGTACCCGAAGTACTGTGGCGAGTTGTGGTGCGGGATGTACCCAGGATGATCCACACCCTGCCCATTGCCGAAGCCCTCCTGGTACCACGCCCACGGAATCGCCTGATGATTGAGCCGCGTCAGTTCGCCGATGTCATCCTTCACATCATCCGTATCGACCTTCGCGTCCACCGCGTTGCGGCCTTTCAGCGACAGCATCAGCGTGGCGTACGTCTGATCGAGCTGTTTGTCGCTGTTCGCCTGCTTCGCAGACGCATACGGCGGAAACGCCGGCTCGGCGTCGTTGTCCACCGGCTCGCCGGGCGTGGCATGCGTCTTCCACGCCTGATCGGGATGGCGCGCCGCCTGCGTCTCGCCTGTCTGCCCGGCGATCAGATCGATGTTCCCCGGCGTCGATGGTCCGTACATCGCCTGAAAAATGTGGTCGTAGAGCGTGAACCGATGCGCGTACATCCACAGGAATGGAACCGTGTGGCAATCTTCATGCGCCATGGTGAGCATGCCCATCTGCCGTGCGTATTGCGGGCTGGCGCCGGAATTGAGCACCATGTTCTGCTCCTCCCAGTCCACGAACCTGTCCATCCGCCCGTGGTTCACCTTGGCAATCAGTGCCTCGCGCGAGTGGTCGGCATCCAGCGTATCCGCCGCGCGCAGCGGGAAGGGCGTGATCCACGTTTTCCCAATCGAGTCCCACTGACGGAATCCGTGCGCGCGTGCCTCCGCAGTGGCGAGATTGTCCACCCCGGGAAAGTTCCCGAAATAGGAGTCGAACGAGCGGTTTTCCTGGTAAATCACGAACACGTGATGGATGTGCGCGCGCAGGTTCGCAATCAGTTGATCCCTGGACGCTGCGCCAGCGCCGTGCGTCTGAGCCGAAGCGGCGAGGCTAAGGGAAACAGCCAGGAACAAAAAAAACCTGCGTGCCCGGTGATCGACCACTGGCTCTCCTGAAATCTGATCCTCATGGTATCCGTTGCCCCGGACTTTTCCAGCCGCCCCCGCCGCAGCCCAGTTAAATTCCCGTGAACCGGCAGCAGGCCTCCCATCCGGCTTCTCACCTGTGCTCTGAGCTCTTTGCCTTCGTCTTCCCCAACCAGAATGTTTCCTTGCAACCGGGCTCTGCCTGCCGTACCCTCATCGCATCCTGCGTACGTCATTTTGAGCGTTCCGGCGGTTCCCAGGCCTCCGGCGCTTGTTGTACTGCCTGATACCCGTTCATGCCCGAGCTTAAGCACAGCTTCGCCGAAGGAGAGCTGGTCGGCGGCAATTACCGCATTCTCTCCGTAGCCGGAACCGGCGGTATGGGCGTCGTCTATCGCGCGCTCGACCTGCGCCTCGAGCGTGTCGTCGCCCTCAAATTCCTCCCCGCCGACCTGAACGCCAGCCAGCGCGACCGCGACCGCTTCCTCCGCGAGGCGCGCACCGCCTCCTCGCTCGATCACCCCAACATCGGCGTCATCCACGGTGTCGAGCAAACGCCTGACGGCCTCACCTTCATCGTGATGGCCTTCTATGAAGGCGCTTCGCTCGCCCAGCGCCTGGCGCGCGGACCGCTGCCCGCTCATGAGGCCGTCGACATTGCGATCCAGATGGCGCGCGGTCTCGGCGAGGCGCACTCCCGCGGCATCATCCACCGCGACGTGAAGCCATCGAACGTCATGCTCACCGGCACCGGCCTGGTGAAGATCGTCGACTTCGGCCTGGCCTTCGTCGCCACCGCCGCCACCGCCTCGCAAACCGGCACCACGGGGACCGTCGCCTACATGTCGCCCGAGCAGGCCATGGGCCGCTCTGTCGATCAGCGCAGCGACATCTGGTCTCTCGGCGTCGTGCTGGCGGAAATGCTCACCGGGCAGAATCCGTTTTCCGGCGACAACATTCCCGGCATCATGTACGCCATCCTCAATGAAGCGCCGCGCGGCGTCGATGGCGTCCATCCGGCTCTGCAGCCCATCCTCTATCGCGCTCTCGCCAAGGATCCCGAGCGCCGCTTTCTCTCCTGCGCGGAATTGCTTGCCGCCCTCGAGCAGGCGAACGAGCGCCTGCCCGCCGACACTCCCGCGCCGGCCGGAACGACGCAGCCCGGCACGAAGCCACCCAAATCGAAGACCACCGGACGCGAAAGCGCCGAACTCCGCCGCGCGCGCGAAGAA
Organism: Acidobacteriaceae bacterium; assembly: GCA_035295245.1. Lineage (GTDB taxonomy): Bacteria > Acidobacteriota > Terriglobia > Terriglobales > Acidobacteriaceae > Palsa-343. The sequence goes on along the minus strand of DATGJK010000544.1, from coordinate 2,530 downwards.
GCCTCGCGCTCCACCTGGGGTCCGGCGCGCCGCTCGCGCGCGCCCCTCTGGATCGCCATCGTCGCCGTTTGCGTGCTCCTTATCGCGGGAGCCTTTGCCTGGTTCGTTCCCGCGCTTCGTATGCGCCTGTTTACTCCATCGGAAAAGCACATCGCCGTGCTGCCCTTCGACAACATCGGCAGCAATCCCGAAAACGATGCCCTCGCCGCCGGCCTCATGGAGTCGCTCTCCGGCCGCCTCTCCAACCTCGATGTCGGCAACCAGTCCCTCTGGATCGTGCCCACCAGCGAAGTCCGCGCCCGCAAGGTCACCGATCCCGCCGACGCGCTGAAACAGCTCGCCGCGAACCTCGTCATCAAGGGAGCGGTCGAGCGCGACGGCAACAACATTCACCTCACCGTCAACCTCATCGACACGAAAAACCTCCGCCAGCTCGGCTCCGTCGATGTCGAGGACCCCGCCGGCGATCTCTCGACGCTCGAAGACGAGACCGTCGCCCGCCTCGCGCGCCTCATGAATCTCGAAGTCACCTCCGACATGCTGCGCAATACCGGCGGCCGCGTGAATCCCGCGGCCTACCAGGACTACCTCACCGCGCTCGGATTCATGCAGCGCTACGACAAGCCCGGCAACCTCGACCAGGCCATCTCCTCCCTGCAGAACGCGGTGAAAACCGATCCCGGATTCGCGCTCGGCTACGGAGAACTCGGCGAAGCCTGGCGCCTGAAGAACGCCACCGATCCCAATCCGAAATGGCTGGCCGAGGCCGAAGCCAACGCCGAAAAAGCGGTGCAGCTCGATAACACCCTCGCGCCGGTTTACGTCACATTGGGCCACGTCCACCACACCATGGGCCAGCACGACCTCGCCCTCGAAGAATTCCAGCATGCATACTCGCTCGATCCCCGCAACGCGCAGGCGCTTGCCGGGATGGCCCATGTGGATGAGGACGCCGGAAGGCTCGCCGATGCTGAAACCGTCTACCGCAAAGCCGCCGACCTCGAACCCACAAACTGGGATGGATACAACAACCTCGGCGGCTTCTACCGGCGCCACGGCAAGCCAGCAAAGGCGATTCCGGAATATCAGCATGCCCTGGAGCTCGCACCCGACAGCGCCCAGGTCCTGTTGAACCTCGGCGGTGCTTACGCTGACACCGGCGACCCGAGCCTTGCTCCAAAAGCTGAACAGGTCCTGAAGCAATCCATCGCATTACACCCGGGCTACGCGGCCTGGGCGAACCTGGGGCTTATTTATATGCGGGAAAAGCGCTTTCAGGACGCGGCCGGCGCCTTCCGCCAGGCGCTCCAGTTCAACGCCTCCGACTTCAATGTCTGGGAGGACCTGCGCGTCGCGTATGAGTGGCTCAACGACAAGGCAGGTGCCCAGGAGGCTGCGGATAAAGAGCAGCCGCTTCTTTTGAACTGGATCCACTCACACGCGCGGGATGCCGGATCCATCGCCGATTACGCGGAGTTCGCTTCGCGCTACGGATCGCGCGCGCAGGCTGAGCAATATGTCCGAACTGCATTAGCTCTCGCGCCGGCCGATCCCCTGGTTTTGGAATGTGTGGCCGCAACCCATGAAAATCTTGGTGACCGCCGTCAGGCGGTTAACTATATCAATCAGGCCTTCGCCAAGGGCCTGACGTGGGATCTCGCCACGCAGGATCCGGAGACGCAACAGTTGCTGAAAGATTCCGCTGTCCATCCCCCCAAAAAGTAGAACCGCAGCACTCACCCCGAAGAAGGAGATTCTCCATGCCGGCAAACGACCCTCTTGCTCTCACCATCGGTCCCGGACCGCAGTACACCGTCAGCCAGTCGAACGCGTCCACTACGCAGAGCAAGGGTGTGCAGTTCACGCCACCCGCCGGAGGATGCACCCTCTGCATCACCACCGGCAAGATTGATGGCAAGACCACCATTAACCTCACAGAAACGAAGACCTACCACGGCAACCAACTCGAAGTGGGCACGATTGTCTACGATACCTATGGGCCGAATACAGACTGCTCCAACCCGCCGAAGAGGCCAGTCGCGACCGTCGGCAACTCCATCAACGTGGGCAGCGGCAGCGGCAGGCCCAAATAGCACGGACCCTCTGCGCGATTGAAATAACACGGCCTCGCCCCGCGGGGCCGCACCTCTCATCACATTTGCCCGATTTCCCCTACTCGCATCGCAGCGCGATCGCCGGATCGATCTGCGTCGCGCGACGCGCAGGAATCAGGCAGGCGAACAAGGCAATGCAGGCCAGCGCCACCGACACCGCGCCCAGGGTGATTGGATCGCCGGCGCGAACCTCGAACAACAGGCTGCGGATCGAACGGGACAGCGCCAGCGATCCCGCGATCCCGGTTCCAACTCCCACGCCAGCCACCAGAAGACCCTCTCGCAATACCATCCGCACCACGTTGGTCCGGCTGGCGCCGACGGCCATGCGAATCCCGAATTCCCTGGTGCGCTGGACGACGGAGTAATGCATCACGGCAAAGATGCCTGCTCCTGCAAGCGCCAGCGCGAGCGCC
>DATGJK010000543.1:0-6879 GCA_035295245.1 Acidobacteriaceae bacterium | reverse complement strand
CTGCGACCCTCAGAGGAATACATCGCGGCGACGCGACGGGCGCTGCTGGTGATGTCGGCCATGCCGGTATGGCTGGTGGTGGCGGGGCTCTCGCTTTGCTTCCGGCCATGGCATGCGGTGGTGGAGCACCTGATTTTTCTGGCGCTGATGGCGTGGGTGCTCGCCGAACTGTGCATGCTGAACGTTTCGAAGATTCCGTTTGCGTGCTCGTATTTGCCGGGAAAGATGAACGTCCAGTACATCTTCTGGGCTTTGGCGGTGGTGTTCATCCCGATCGCGATGGCGATGGCAAGGGTAGAGATGATCGCATTTGGGCGTCCGTGGAGATTGGCAACAACGCTGGCAATTCCGGCGATCGCCGCAGGCGGTTTGTGCGCGTGGAACCGGCATGAGGCGCGGTCGGCAGTGCTCTATTACGAGGAGCAGGAGGCTGAGGTGATCATGACGCTGGGGCTGACAGGGATGATTCTGCAGCGGTCCGAAGCAGGGTCATCGCCGGCAGAAAACTCGTCGGAGAGCGGCTGATCGTGCTATTCAGCGTGCAGTGCCTCCGTTGGATTGACGGAAGCCGCGCGTCGCGCCGGGAGAAAACTGGCCAGCATGGCTGCGACGGCAAGGAGGATGCCTACTGTTACAAGCGTTGAGGCGTCCCACGCATGCACGTCGAAGAGAAGTTTGCCGATGAGGCCGGCTGCTGCGAGGGAGCCCATCAGCCCAAGCAGAATGCCCAGGAGCGTGAGGATGCCGGCTTCACGCAAAATCATCCGATAGACGGAGCTGCGCTGGGCGCCAAGGGCCATCCGGACGCCGATTTCGCGTGTGCGCTGGCTGACGGAATAGGCGATCACGCCATAGAGTCCGACAACACTGAGTACGAGCGCCAGCGTGGCGAAAGCGCCGAGGATCCATGCCGAGCAACGATGGAGCGACGCGGACGGCGAATCGTGCAGGCGCTCGGTCATAGTGATCGGCCGGTCGACGGCAAGTCCTGGATCGACCTGGTGCACGGCAGCACTGGCTGCCGGAAGCAGAGCATCCGCCGGCTGCGTAGTGCGCAGGACTACGGCCAGGAAATTGCCGGGATTTTGCAGGAACGGGAGGTACATCGCGCCACGCGGTGCGGCGTCCAGTTGCCCTTCCTGGACGTCGTTCACGATGCCGACGATCTGCATGGCATTCTTCCCGTCTGCATCGAAGCTGATCTGCCGTCCGAGGGGGTTCTGGCCCGGGAAGTACTGCGTGGCCATCTGCTGATTGATGATGACGACGCGCTGCCTGGTGGCGCCTTCATCCTCTGCAAACCAGCGCCCGCTGACCAGCCGCGCCTGCAGTGTTGAGAAATAATTCGCGCTCACCCTGCGAAAGGCGACCTCGCGATGGACTTTGTCGGGAGGCATGCCGACGATCGTGAATCCAGTTGTGCCATCGCCATCGCCCAGCGGCAATGTGGTCGTGAAGGCCACAGATCGCACGCCAGGTAACATCGACAAGCGGGCCTCCAGCTTGCGCTCGAGGGCGACCTGTTGCGGAGCGGTGTCGTAGGAATGGCCAGTCGCAGCGACCTGCAGCAGTGCGAGATGATCGGGCACCATTCCAATGTCGGTGTGCAGCAGGCGATAGAGGCTTTTGCTCAGCAGGCCGGCTCCCACGAGCAGAACGACAGCCATCGCCAGCTCGAGGATGACGAGGTTGCTGCCGAAGCGACGCCATACGGTTCCGGAGGAGCCGCGCGTGGCTTCAGCAAGGCCTTCGCGCAGTTCGGAGAGCGAGATGCGAAGAGCCGGCAGCAGCGAAAAGAAGAGGCCGGCGGCCAGCGATACGGCAGCGGCAAAGGCGAACACGGCGGCATCCGGGCGAGCCTGCTCGAGATACGGCATCGTTGCCAGCATGTCTTTCGGGACAAGATGCAGCAGGAGATCCGCAGCGCCCGAGGCTAGCGCTACCCCGAGCAAGCCCGATGCCAGCGCCAGCAGAAGACCTTCTGTGACGAACTGGCGGATGAGGCGAATGCGCGAGGCGCCGAGCGCGCCACGGACGGCCATCTCGCGACGGCGGCGCTCAGTGCGCACGAGCAGCAGACTGGCAACGTTAACGGCCGCGATGACCAGCAGCAGCGCCGCTCCGGTGAGGACAAGGAGGAGAATGGGGCGAATGTCTCCGAGGATCGCTTCGGTGAGCGGTAGCATGAACGCCTTTTGATCGCGGTTGGAGTCGGGATATTCGCGTGCCAGATTGTCGGCGATGCGGCGAATATCGGCGAAAGCTGCAGCGAAGGTGACACCTGGCTTCAATCGCGCCACGCCAAAGAGATCATGGCAGCCGCGATTTTTCTCGCATCCTCCTGAAGAGCGCTCGATTGCCCAGAAATCCGCCGGCTCAGCCGGTGCGAAATGGAAATCGCGCGGCAACACGCCGACGATGGTCGTGGGATTTCCGTCCAGGGTCACGCTCTGGCCGAGGATATCCCTGCGCCCGCCAAATCGCCGCTGCCATGCGGCGTAGCTCAGGAGCGCGGTCCGTGGCTGGTTCTGCTGCTGGTCGCTCGGCTGCAGGTCGCGGCCGAGAACCGGGGTAACGCCGAGGGTGCGAAAGAAGCCGGCGCTGACGCTCGCACCGTCAGCCTGCTGCGATCCGGCAGGCGTCTCCAGGATGAATCCAAAGGGCGCATAGACGTCGAGCGAAGAGAAGACTGTGTTCTGGGCCTTCCAATCGAGGTAATCGAGATACGAGAGGTGGAAACGCGGACCGAGCGGGATGCTTTCATAGAGGATGGCGAGGCGCGAGGGATTCTGATAGGGCAAAGGCCGGATGAGCGCAGCATCGACGAAGCTGAAGATCGCCACGGCCGCGCCGATGCCCAGGGTGAGGACGAGGATTGTGGTGACGGCAAATCCGGGGTTCCTGCGCAACTGGCGGACTGCGAATCGCAGGTCATGCAGGACGGTCTCGCACCACAGGCCCGTGATTCCGGCGCTTTCATCGCGCAGCCGCGCATCGTTGCCGAACTGCCGGGCGGCAGCATAGCGCGCATCGTCGGCCGAGAGCCCTTCCGCCATCATTTCCTGTTCGGAGAGCCCGCGGTGGAAGGCCATCTCCTCTTCGAGTTCGCGGTTGCGGCGATCGCGGCCGGCAAAGAAAGCGAATTTGCGAATCGTGCGCGCGAGCCAGCTCATAAACATTCTCCTCACGAGGAATCAGGCGTCCTGCAGGACGCGGCCAATGGCGGCAATCATCTGCTCGAATTGCGTCAACTCAAGGCCCAGCTGCCTGCGGCCGGCGGCGGTGAGCGTGTAATAACGCGCACGCCGGTTCGTCTCGGTCATCTTCCACTCACCTTTGACCCACCCCTGCAACAGCAGCCTCTGCAGGGCCGGATAGAGGGAGCCTTCCTCGACGGTCAGCACGTCGTCCGACTGGCGCTTGATCGACAGCGCGATCCCGTAGCCGTGCATCGATCCGCGGCTGAGCGTCTTCAGAATGAGCATGTCCAGGGTGCCGGGGAGGAGGTCAGGGCGTTTCGCCATGCTGCTCACCATAGACAGTCTATGCATAGGTTGTCAACAGGGCGCAGAGGCGAGGGGAGGGCTGCGGCAGCCCTGATATCCTCCGTACAGCAATCCCGACCGATGGTGAGGGCCTGACGCTGATGGAAGTCCTGGTACAACTGGAACAGGTCTCGAAGTCGTATGAAGAGAAGACGGCGGTTCGCGACCTGACGCTGGAGATCGAAGCGGGCAGCATGTTTGGGCTGCTCGGCCCGAACGGCGCGGGCAAGACTTCGACGATCCGCATGATTGTGGGCATCACGATGCCCGATTCCGGCAAGGTGAGCTTGTTCAACAAGCCGTGGAGCAGCGCGTCGCTGCATCGCGTCGGTTATCTGCCGGAAGAGCGCGGTCTCTACAAGAAGATGAAAATCCTCGACCAGCTGGTCTTTCTTGGAGAACTCCGCGGGCTGGGGGCGGCGGAAGCGGCACGGCGGGCAAAGACCTGGTGCGAGCGGATGCAGATCGCCGATTCGCTGCACAAGCGGACCGAGGAGCTGTCCAAGGGTATGCAGCAGAAGATTCAGTTCATCGCGACGCTGCTGCACGATCCGGAACTGATCATCATGGACGAGCCGTTTGCGGGCCTGGACCCGGTAAACGCCATGCTGCTGCAGGACACGCTGCTGGAACTGCGCAAGCAGGGCAACGCGATTCTTTTTTCGACGCACCGCATGGACCAGGTGGAGAAGCTCTGCGATTCCATTTGCCTGATCAACCGCGGCGCGGCCGTGCTTTCAGGGGGAATGCGCGACGTGAAATCGCGCTACGAGCGCAATCGGGTCATCGTGCACTACGAGGGCCAGGATGGATTCCTGAGCCATCCCGCGATTGCCGAATACAAGAATTATGCGGGGCACGCGGAGATTCGGCTGAAGCCGCACGCCGACGCACAGGACCTGCTGCGCACGGCGGCAGCCAACTCAACGATTACGAAGTTCGAGCTGGTCGAGCCCTCGCTGGAGGAAATTTTCATCGAGGCCGTGGGGGGACGGGCGGATGCTTAAGAACACGCTGCTGATTGCCAAACGGGAATACGTGGAGCGGGTGCGCAGCAGAGTGTTTCGCATCATGACTGTGCTGGTGCCGATTGGGATGGGAGCCATGGCGTGGCTGGGCGGCCTGGGAGGGCAGAGGATGGAACAGGGCGTGGACAGCCTGGCCATCGTTTCGGATAATGCGTCTCTCGCGCAGCAGGTGCAGACAGCGCTTCTCTCGAGCGATCATCCACCGCGAAGCGTGACCGTGTACGCGCCGGCAACTTCGGCTGACATGGAGCAGGTGAACCAGCAGGTTGAGAGCCATCAGATTAACGGCTACGTATTGCTGGACACCGCGCCGGACGGCATTCAGAACAATCCGAAATGGGTTTCCGCCAGCTCGACGGACTTCATCGGCGGAACCGAAGTGCACAACGCCATCATCACGGGTCTGGTGCGGCAGGCCCTGACGGCCCGCGGCATGAGCGACGGACAGGTGGATCGCCTGATCCACTCAGCGCATGTGGAAACGATGCAGGTGAAGGGCGGCAAAGTGACCGCTTCCGACACAGGCCGCAGTTTCGCCGGGGCTTATGCTCTCATCCTGGTGCTGTACGCGGCGGTTCTGATTTACGGCATCAATATCGCCCGCTCTGTGGTTGAGGAAAAGACGTCACGCATTTTTGAGGTGCTGCTGTCGACAGCAAGCGCCGATGAGCTGATGCTCGGCAAGCTGCTGGGCGTGGGCGCCACGGGGCTGACGCAGATGGCGATCTGGGGAGCGCTGCTGGTTGCTTTTGCGGGATCGCAAATCGCCGCCGCGCATGGCATCCACGGTCTCTCTTCGCTGGGCATCACCAAGGCGGAGCTGATTTTCTTCGCAGTGTTCTTCCTGCTGGGCTTCTATCTCTACAGCGGCCTGGCCGCGGCTCTGGGATCGACGGTGAGCGCGGAGCAGGAAGTGCAGCAGTTCAGCTTCATCCTGATCGCGCCGCTGGTGGTCAGCGTGTTCATGCTGCCGTTCGTGCTGGGGAATCCGTCGTCGGTGGCGTCGGTGGTGTTCTCGCTGCTGCCGCCGTTCGCACCCATCGTGATGTACATGCGCATTTGCGCGCAGATGCCGCCGTGGTGGCAGATCGGGCTTTCCATTGGCCTGCTGCTGGCTTCCGTGCTGGCCATGGTGTGGCTGGCAGCGCGCATTTATCGCGTCGGCGTATTGATGTACGGCAAGCGGGCGACGGTGCCGGAGATCCTGCGCTGGCTGCGGTACAGCTGACTCGAGTTGATTCTTAGTCGCCGCTGGCGCGGCGGTGGGGCGGCAACTCGGTCACAAACTTGCGCCGGGTTTCATTCGTCGCGGCGCGATTCCGGGAAATGCCGGAGGTGGTCAGCGGACGCAGCTTCGGCGAACCGCTGCCCGATCCGCCGTCGTCGCTGTCGAAGTCCTTCCCGACCACTGTCGGCCGCATGTTCGTGGGCAGGAAAATGCTGAAGACGGTTCCGTGCCGATGCCGCGCCGTGGACGAGCGCAGGTGAATATCGCCGCCATAGCGCTGAATGATGGAGCGCGTGACCCAGAGGCCCAGTCCTGTCCCGCGCTGACCCTTGGTGGTAAAGAAAGGCTCGCCGAGACGACGCTGCACTTCAGCGGGAATGCCGGTACCGGTGTCGCCTACAGAAATACGGATGCCGCGGACGCCGGGATCGGACCAATTGCGCGCGCAGCGGATGCGCACGCGCAGGCGCCCGCGTGTCGAGGATGCTTCGATCGCGTTAGTAATCAGATTGGAGAGGACCTGGCGCATTTCGCCTGGGAAAACGAGGGCCTCTCCCGGGCAGCTGTACTGGCGATCGACCTGCAGGCTCTTGTCGGCAATGCGACGACCATAGAGGGTGAGCACTTCCTCCATCAGCTCGTCGATGTGCGTTGAGACGGGCGTGGTCGTCTCGCGGGAGAAATTCAGCGTCTGGCGGCTGATCTGGCCGACGCGTTCCAGCTCTCGCTGCGCGAGGCTGAGGTATTCCTTTGCCCGGTCCGGCAAGTCCTTCTCCTCGGAGACGAGATAAAGCAGATTCGTGACGGCCTCGAGTGGATTGTTGATCTCGTGCGAGATGAGGGCGGCGAGGCGGCCAATGGTGATGAGCTTTTGGTTTTCGCGCAGCATGGCCGCTGCGCGATCGAGCTCCGACTGCGTGCGCGCGTGGACAGAGTTGGACTCCCGGACTTTCAGCGCGCGCGCCAGCACGGTGGGAAGGTACTCCAGCTCGGTATTCGACAGGTAATCCGTGGCGCCCTCGCGCAGGGTGCGCAGGGATTCGGTCTGCGATGGACGACCGCCGATCAGGATGACGGG
>DATGJK010000542.1:0-5132 GCA_035295245.1 Acidobacteriaceae bacterium | reverse complement strand
AAAACTTGTAGCGACGTGTTGGACCGGCTGCGGGGCTGGGGTTCGCGTCCTCAGAAGCAATTGCGATTGTGTGAGAGTCTGGCGCTCGGCGAGCGGCGATTCCTCAGCGTCGTGGAGTGCGGGCGCAGCCGCTATCTGCTGGGCGGAACGGCGGCATCGCTGACCATGCTGGCGGCGCTCGATTCGGCGGAGCGCGATCCAGAAGGCCCCAGTTGGCGCTTCGTCGATGGAGAGATGGTTCGTTGCACATAAATCTGAAAGCGAGCAAGGGCTTCGCGCGCTGGGCTTGGATTGCGGCCGGGTTGGTTCTGAGCGGGGCTACGAATTCCTGGGCCGCGAGTCTGCGGCCTCATCACGAGCCGGGATTGTCGTGGACTGCTCCGGGGGCCGGCGGTTCGGTGCCGTGGAACGTTGTCGTTCTACTGACGCTGTTGACGCTGCTGCCGGCGTTGTTGCTGGCAATGACGCCTTTCGCACGGCTGCTGGTGGTGTTTCACTTTTTGCGGCAGGCCCTGGGAACCCAAACGGCCCCGAGCAATCAGACGCTGATCGGGCTGGCGCTGATCCTCACCCTGTTTCTTATGCAGCCGGTGATGACGAGCATTCAGCAGGTGGCGATCGCGCCCTATGAAGAGGGGCGTATCGACGCAGTGCGTGCGATTGAGTTGGGCTCCGATCCGTTGCGGCATTTCATGCTGAAGTACGCTCGCGAAAAGGACCTCGCGCTGTTTCTGGAAATGGCCAAAGAACCACGGCCGGCCAAGCCGGAAGACGTGAGCATGCGGGTGGTCGTGCCGGCTTACATTTTGTCGGAGTTGAAAGCGGGATTCCAGATCGGCGCAGCCCTCTATCTGCCATTTCTCGTCGTCGATATGGTGGTGGCCGCGATTACGACATCGGTGGGCATGCTGCAGTTACCGCCGGTTGTGATCTCGACGCCGCTGAAGATCCTGTTGTTCGTGATGGTGGATGGCTGGCACCTGCTGGTCGGGTCGCTGCTGAAAAGCTTTGCCTGAGGAGAAAACGATGTCACCACAGCAAACCGTGGATCTAGCGAGAAGCACTCTGGAGACAGCGATGCTGATAGCCGCGCCGCTGCTTGTGATTGCGACCGTGGTCAGCCTCGTGGTCAATATCGCGCAGGTGCTGACGTCGCTGCAGGAGCAAACGCTCTCTACTGTTCCGCGGCTGACGGCAGTGGCTGCCGTGATTTTTCTCCTGATGCCGTGGATGGTCCGCCGCATGACGGTTTTCACGGTGCAGATGTTTTCGGATTTTCACCCGTACTTGCGCTGAGCGGATATGGAAATAACGAACGTGCAATCGATTGTTCTGGCTGCCGTCGTTATCGGCGTGCGGATCGGCGGGCTGATGCTGTTCGCTCCGTTTTTCAGCAGCCAGGGGATTCCGGCGCAGGTCAAGGTTGGACTGACGGTGGCGCTCACCGCGTTGTTGTTTCCGGTATATCGCCCAGCAGGGATGGAAGGCGGAATTTTCAGTTGGACGGGCGTGATCAGTGGAGAGTTGATCGTCGGGATGCTGCTGGGATTGTCTCTGCAATTGGCGATCGAAGCCGCCCAGGTGGCCGGTCAAATGATCGGCGTGCAGGCGGGATATTCGCTGGTGACATTGCTCGATCCGCAGACGCAAGCAGATACGGCCGTGATGGCAACCTTTCACCAGTTACTGGCGCTGCTCGTGTTTCTGCAACTGGACGTACATCACTGGCTGCTGCGCGGACTGGCGTCGAGCTTCGCGTATCTGCCGCCGGGAAGCCTGATCGGGAGTGCGAAAGCGGGCTTTGGATTGTTGCAGGCCGCAGGTGGAATCTGGCTTGCGGGACTGCAAATGGCCGCTCCGGTTGTCGTGGCCACGATGCTGGTCGACGTAAGCCTCGGCTTTCTCGCGAAGGCTTCCCCGCAATTGCCGATTTTGTTTCTGGGACTTCCGGCCAAGAACCTTCTTGCCCTGACTGTGCTGGGTGGCTGTTTGATCTTCTGGCCTCGGGTTTTCGAGCAGCGGTTTGCGGATGGCATCGCGCTCGGCGAACGGCTTCTACATTTGGCGAAATGAAGCATGGCAAATAGCGACAAGACCGAGAAGCCTACTCAGCGCAGACGGCAAAAGGCGCGCGAGAAAGGACAGGTGGCTCGCAGCCGGGATGTGAGCGCGAGTCTGGCTGTGGGTGCGGCGGTGGTGCTGTTGGGAGTGCAGGTGCCGGCTTTCGTGGCGTCGTGGAGGGGATTGCTGCGTCTCTCGCTGGATGCTGCGGTACACGGCGATCTTCAGAATTCCGCGATATTGCTGATCCGGCCGGGACTGGTTGTGGTCCAGGCTTGCGCTGTGCCTTTCGTTCTGTGCTGGATGGCGGCTGCGGCGGGCGCGCTTTCTCAAGGGGGAATGGTGTTCGCGCCCAGCGGACTTACTCCGAACCTTTCGCGGCTGAGTCCGGCGACGCGATTGGAGCAGCTCTTCTCGCTGCCTTCGCTCGGGCGGCTGCTGAAGTCGCTGATACCGGGTGCGGCCATTGCTTGCGTGACAGTGGCGGTCATTCGCCGCGATTGGGCGGACTTGCTGGCGCTGGCTTCGTTCCCGGCAACCGGCATCGCGACGTATGGCATGGGCCGGATGTTCGAGATCGCCTGGAAGTCGTCGCTGATTTTGCTGGTCTGGGCGGGTGTCGACTACCTGATCGAACGGCGGCGACTCGAAAGTGATCTGCGAATGAGCCGGCAGGATCTTGTCGACGAATACAAGGAGACCGAAGGGCATCCCACGGTCAAAGCGCGGCTGCGACGGCTGCGAAGGCAAATACAGCGGCGGAGGATGCTCGAAGAAGTGAAACGCGCGTCCGTCGTCATCACCAATCCCAACGAGTTTGCCGTGGCACTTGAGTACCGAACCGACATGCCGGCCCCGACGGTTATTGCGAAAGGGAGAAACCTGCTGGCGCAGCAGATCAAGCAAGCAGCGCGGTGGCATGGCATTCCTCTCATCGAGAATCCGCCTCTAGCTCACGCCTTGTATCGCGCGGTCGAGGTCGGGCAATCGATTCCGCCAAAGCTTTACGCTGTTGTCGCGGCGATCCTGGCAGCGATCTATCGGGCGCAGGAGCGGGCTATGGGAAAGGCGGGAGGTTAGGCTATGGCAGATACTCCCACTTCGCTTGCGCACAATCCCGTCGTCGAATGGGCGGTCCCGGTTGCTGCGGTGGCATTGGTGTTCGTCATGCTTGTGCCGCTTCCGTCGTTCCTGCTCGATTTGCTCTTGGCGACCAGCATTACGGCTTCGGTTTTGGTACTGCTCTCGGCGATCAACATTCTGCGGCCGGCGCAGTTCTCGGTATTTCCCAGCTTGCTGCTGTTGCTGACCCTGTTCCGGCTGTCTCTGAATCTAGCCTCGAGCCGGCGCATTCTGCTGCACGGCAACGAAGGCGCTTCCGCTGCGGGAAAGGTGATTGAGGCGTTCGGACAATTTGTAGTGGGCGGCAACTATGTGGTCGGCTTCGTGCTTTTTCTGGCCTTGATTGCCATCCAGTACATCGTGGTGAGCCACGGTGCGGTTCGCACCGCCGAGGTGACGGCCCGCTTCACACTGGATGCGCTCCCGGGCAAGCAGATGGCGATCGATGCGGACCTCAACGCCGGGCTGATCGATGAAGCCGGAGCTCGCGCGCGCCGCGAGCAGGTTGCCCACGAAGCGGAATTTTATGGAGCGATGGATGGGGCGGCGCGCTTCAATCAGCGCGATGCGTTGGCGACGGTTCTGATCACCGCGGTCAACATCATTGCCGGCTTTTTGATTGGAGTGTTTCAGCTCGACATTCCATTTCGTGAAGCCCTGAAAACCTACACGGTGCTTACCGTCGGCGACGGCCTGGTGACGATGATTCCATCGCTTTTGGTGTCGATGGCGGGAGGGATTGTCGTGACCCGGGCCTCGTCGGGAGCAAGCCTGGCAAGTGATTTGGGACGGCAGGTGCTTTCGGGGCGGCGGCCGCTGTTCATCGCCGCAGGCGTCATGGCCGTGCTGGCGGCGATTCCCGGTTTGCCGAAATTCTCCTTCTTCTTCCTTGCTGCGTTGGTCGGCACGCTCGCCTGGCGTACGCCGAAAGTGGCGGACGAAAAGGTTGCCGCCGGCGCGGAGTCCAAGGAGAAGAAACCGGCGCAAGAGCCGATCGAAGACCTGCTGAAACTCGACGAACTGAGCCTGGAGATCGGTTACGCGCTGATTCCGCTCGTGGATGTGCAACGGGGTGGACAGATGCTGGCCCGGGTGCGTGCCCTACGCGGAAACCTGGCGCAGCAGTTGGGTTTCATCGTGCCGTCGGTACACATCACCGACAATGCCCGGCTGAAAGCGAACGAGTACGTCATTTCGCTGCGAGGCGTCGAGATCGCCCGCTGGGAGATGAGTGAGAACCATCTGCTCGCAATCAGTTCCGATGCCGAGCCGTTGCCTTTGGCGGGCACTCCGACGCGCGAGCCGGCATTTGGCGTTTCGGCGTTGTGGATTGTGGCCGGTCTACAGAACGAAGCGCTGGCCAAGGGATATGCGGTTGTCGACCAGACGTCGGTTTTAGCCACGCATCTTGCGGAGGTCATTAAACAGCATGCGTCGGAGTTGCTGACGCGGCACGAAGCCAAACGTTTGCTCGATCGTCTGGCGGAGAGCCATCCCAAGCTGGTGGAGGAACTTGTTCCCAAGTTGCTCAGCTTGGGCGAGGTACACAAAGTGTTGCAGCAGTTGCTCCGCGAACAAGTCTCGATCCGCGATCTCGCCACGATCCTCGAGACCCTGATTGATACAGCTGGTGTGAGCAAGCACCCGGTGCTGCTGGTCGAAGCAGCACGGCAAGCGTTGGGGCGCGCGCTCGTGAAACCTCTGCTGGAGGAAAACCATTTGCGGGTCGTAACCCTCGATGGAGGCATCGAGGAAGAACTCGGTCGCGCATTCAATGCACCGACATCGACGACTATTGCGGCCGGACTGCAGCCCTCTCTGGTGCGGCGAATACTCGAGGGCATGCGGCGGATAGCGGGAGAGCAGGTAGCACTGGCCAGCCCTGTGTTGTTGTGTTCGACACCGGCACGGTTCCATCTGAAACGACTACTGGAGCCTTTTATGCCCAA
>DATGJK010000541.1:0-12379 GCA_035295245.1 Acidobacteriaceae bacterium | reverse complement strand
CAGCCCGAGCATCAGCTGCGCGCCGCGTCCGACGGTCTCGTCCCAGGTGGTCAGCAACTGATCGACACTCTTCAGCGATTTCTCGTCGTTGGGATGCCAGAACCAGTGCCCCGCACGCAATGGCGTGTCTGCCTCGACCGGACGCCAGCGCACGTATCCATGCCGGTCGATGACGTCCCAGTCTTCATAGGTCACGCGCCCATCTTCATTCCCCACCCAGCGCGCATCGCCGTATTCGAAGAGGGCCGTATCGGCGAAGACGATAGTGTTCGGCTGATAGGTACGCAGCGTCTCGATGATCTTGTCGAAGTCGTAGACGTGTCCGGCGCTGCCGGCGCCGTCGAGCCACAGCTCCACCAGATTGCCGTAGTTCTGCGCCAGCTCTGCCAGCTCGGCGTTGTAGTAGCGGTCGTAGGCCGCCGCATCCTTATAGCGCGGATCGTGCCGATCCCACGGGGAAAGATAAACGCCGAACTGCAGCCCGTATTTGTGCGCCGCGCGCGCAACGTCACCCACCACATCACCCTTGCCGTTCTCCCACGGGCTCGCCTTCACGCTGTAGTCGGTCTGCGCCGTCGGCCACAGGCAGAATCCGTCATGATGCTTGGCTACCAGCACGACATATTTCGCGCCGGCGGCTTTGATGGCCTGCATCCACTGGTCGGGATCGAACTGCGTGGGATTGAATACCGACGGGGAGGCGGTGCCGTCGCCCCATTCGCGGTTGAGAAACGTGTTCGTCGAGAAATGAATGATGACGCCGAATTCGAGATCCTGCCACGCGATTTGCTGGGGCGAGGGCTTCACGTCCACGAAGCTTTGGGTTTGCGCGGCGGCGATCATCGGCGTCGCGCACAGCGCAGCAAGGGCGACCGTGCGACTGATTCTGGACGCGAGGTTCATCGGGACGCTCCTGTTTGCCGCGCAGCCCACAACGCACCAGCGGGAGGGTCGGCCGGCTGATCGAGGACGACGATCTGCGGCCAGGTTTTGCGCAGCGCCGCGGTCATTGCGTCGCGCACCGGCGGCACCTTTTCGAGAATGCTGCCGGCTACCGCCACAGCGGGAGGCGCAAATGCGGCCTCGCCTTCGATCCCTCGGATGCGTTCGATCACTAGCCCCGCCAGATACGCCAGATCCGCCCCGGCTTGCTCGAGCACCTCGCGCGCGACTGCATCACCCTGCTGGGCCGCTTCGACGACGAGCGGCGTCAGACGCGAATACTCGGGCGCGGGATTCGCATTGGCGTACTCAATCAGGTCCGCCCGCGATGCAAGGCGCCAGAACCGCTGCGCATCGTCGAGCACACGCGTCTCGCGCTGCTGGTCGATGGCGAGGAATCCGCGGCGCAGCGACTCCAGCCCGATGAAATGTCCTGATCCCTGATCGGCCAGCGCCGGGCCCCATCCGCCGGCTCTGACGATGTTGCCGTTGGCGGCGCGGCCTGCGACATTCGAACCGGTCCCGGCGAGCACCAGCACGCCGCGCTTGCCGAAAAATGCGGAGTTGAGCGCAATCTCCACGTCGCCCAGAATCACCAGCTCTCCGCCGACATGGCGCGCGAACGCATCGCGCAGCCAGTCCGTCACCAGCGCTACCGTTTCGCCCGCAGTACCGATGCAGCAGCGGGTAATCGAATCGGGCGCGATCCCGGTTTTTTCCTGGAGCTGCCGCAGGCCGGCCTCGAGATTCTCCTCAGCCGTTGCTGCATCTGCCTTCATGCGCTTGATCGTGCCGGTGCGCACGCGCGCCAGCTCACGCGTCGCATCGCCCAGAACAAATTCGGCCTTCGTCCCGCCGGCGTCCACGCCGAGGAAATATTCCATCCTGTTCTCTTTTCCCGTTCTCGGCCTTACTTGTGCCGCGGCAGAATGCTCCAGATCGCCGGGTCCTCTTCGCCCAGCACCCACGAGCAAAATCCCTGCAGGCCATTCTGTTCGGCGAGATTGTAGCGATCCTGAAAAGTGCGCAGATCGGTAAAGAAGACCCATTCGCGCATCTGTTCGCGTACAACGTAGAACCACGCGCTGTGATCGACCGGATCCCATTCCAGTTTGCCGCCCCAGTCATGCGCCAGCTGCAGGGCATCCACATCGCTGATGTAATCGGCGGTGGGATTGGGCTTCTCGACGGGATTCTGCTCCGGCCCCGCGGCGGGAGTGACGATCGGCGCTCCGGTATACCAGTGGTATCCGTAGAGCGGAATGCCGAGGGAGAGCTTCTCCTTCGGCACAAACTGCAGAGCATATTTCATGTTGTCGAGCGTCCACTGCCACCCGGCCACGGGTCCGGGCGTCGTCCAGCGCGTGTTCTGGTCGTAGGTCATGAGGCAGATCAGATCGACGGACTTCGCCAGCGCGGCCAGATCGTAGGCGCCGCGCCAGTCGGTGTAGATCCACTTCGCAAATCCGCCCGCCCCGGGATAGCCGGGCGCGTTGGGCACGGTCGCAATGCTCAGCTGCAGGCCCTTCGCGTGCAGCGCATCGGCCGTCGTTTTTACCAGCGCCGATAATCCATCGCGATCGAGATAGTCGATATCCTCGATGTCGAACTGAAATCCGACATACCCGTGATCTTTGCACTCGCGGAGGAGGGCGTCATTCATGCGCGCCTGCGCCTCGGCATTCCCTACCAGCAAATGGAGCCAGCGCTTGTTGCCCAACGCGACGATCGGCATCACGGCCAGTTTTTCGCTCTGCGCCTGGGCCAGGACGGCGGGTTCCGGCTCGCCTGTGACCAGGCCGTTCTGATCGACGTCGTACCAGGTGGGCACCAGCAAATCAATCTGGGAGGAATGCGCGAAGAAATCGCGGATCGAGTTGGGGCTGTTCGTCATGTAAAACAGCGCCACCGGCGTTTTCGCATAGGCCGCGGGCGCGAACGCCGCCAGCAGCAGGCACAGCCATCGAGTCATACCGTGATCACCTCAATGCCATGGGCTTTAAAGGCTTCGAGCGCGTCCTGCGGAATGCCCGAATCCGTCACCAGAATATCGATGTCGCTGGCCGGGCAGATCAGCGCCGGGCTCACCATGCTGATTTTGCTGGAATCCGCGACGATCACCACCTGCTTCGCCTGGCGGACCATCGCGCGAAAGATAGCAGCCTCGTCCGGCTCAATGGTGGTGGCGCCGCGCACCGGATCCACGCCGGTTGCGCCGACGAACGCCTTGTCCATGAACACGCCGGTGAGCATCTCGATGGCGGTTGGCCCGGTGAGCGAAAACGCGCCCGCCCAGCGCATGGTGCCGCCAGTCAGGGTCACGTTGAGCGCCGGCTGATTGCTCAGCTCCATGCCGATGTTCACCGCATTTGTGATTACGTGAATCGAGTTGCGATGGCGAATGCAGCGCGCTACCTGCGTCGTCGTTGTGCCCGCCGTGAAACCGACGGTGTCGTGTTCGCGGATCAGCTCCGCCGCAGCCACGCCGATACGCCGCTTCTCTTCCGCAAAGCGCGATTCACGGACGTGAAACGATGAGTCAAAGCGGAACGCCTCATACTGCATCTGTCCGGCCAGGCGCGCGCCGCCGTGGGTGCGGTGCACCAGGTTGCGCTGCTCGAGACGGGCAAGATCGCGGCGGATGCTCGGCGCTGACGTGTGCAGCAGCGACACCAGTTCGTCGACGGAGGCATTTCCCCGCTGCAGCAGCACCTGCAGGATTTTTTTTGCCCTTTGCTCGGTTTTGGCGGACATGAGAACGCGCAATCATTATCACGATTCCGTCTGATTCTGCAAAACGGGGAACGGGAAATCAGAGGTTAGAGATCAGTGAGCAGTGAGCGCGCATCTCTGAGCGCTGAGCGCTCTTTCAATATCCCAGCCTCTTGTCCACCACATTCTGCAGCGGCTCGCCCCGGGTGAACCGCTCATATTGGCGCAGGAAGAAGCGCATGGCCTGATCGAGCCAGTCGCGTGTGTGGTCGGCCGAATGCGGGGAGATGAAGACGTTCTCCATCTTCCACAGCGGATCGTCTTCCGGAAGCGGCTCTTTCTCGAAGACGTCGAGTCCCGCGCCCCGGATCCTGCCCGCCTGGAGCGCCCGCACCAGCGCTGCCTGATCCACTACCGGCCCACGGCCGACATTGATGAGCACCGCGCTCGGCTTCATCGCGGCAAACTGCGCGTCGCTCATCATGTGGTGGGTCTCGTGCGTCAGGGGAGCGGCGACGACGGCGTAATCGCACTGCCCCAGCATCTCCGCCAGGTGCTGCGGCTGATAAAACCTCTCGACAAGCGGATCGGGCTGTTCCGGCGGGTGCCTCTTCAGCGCCAGCACCTTCATGTCCATCGCATGCGCTCTTCGCGCACACGCCCGCCCGATATCGCCGTAGCCGACAATCCCCATGGTTTGCCCGGCGATCTCGTCGACGTCGAACTCCTCCCATCGCCGGGCGCGCTGATTGCGAAGAGTGCGGGGAAAGTCCTTCGCAAAATACAGCACCATGGCCAGTGCAAATTCGCCCAGCGACTGCGAAAACACGCCGGTGCCGTTGGTCAGCGGGACGTCGCTCTCTACCAGTTCCGGAAAGAGCGTGTTATCGAGGCCCGCGTTGCGCGAGTGCACCCAGCGCAGCTGCGGCGCTTCCAGGAAGAGTGATCGCAGCTCGGCGCGCGGTCCCGACCAGTGCAGGATCACCGCCGCCTCGCGCGCTGCGTCCCGCAATTGCTCGGCGCTCTGCCCCACCGCATGCGGAATACCGCTCAGCATCTCCAGTTGCCGATCCTCCTGCTTCGTCAACACGACCACAAACGGCTGCGCAGCCATCCGTCTCCTCCTCTTTCCACCATAGCCTCTGGGCGCGCTCCGTTAAACTGCTGGCTATGAACCCGCCCGAATTCCGGCAAATTGGCCATCGCGTCGTTGACCTGCTGGCGGATTACTTCGCGCACATCGAGGAGAAGCCCGTATTCCCCGACGTCGATCCGGCACGGCTCACGCAGCTCTTCGATGAGCCGCTGCCCGACTCGCCCGAGCCCGCCGAGAAAGTCCTTGCCGAAGTCGAGGAAAAGCTGCTGCCGTATTGCACGCATGTCGGCCATCCCGGGTACATGGGACTGATCACGCCCTCGCCCAACCCAGTCGGCGTGATCGGCGACTTTCTCTGCTCCGCGCTGAACCAGAACATCGGCGCCTACTCCATTGGACCCGCCGCCGTGACGATCGAGCGCCGGGTCGTCCGCTGGCTCACCGATCTGTGCGGTTACGGGCCGGCAGCCGGCGGCAACCTTACCAGCGGCGGCATGATGGCGAACTTTATCGGTCTGAAGCTGGCACGCGACTGGGCCAGCGGCGACCGCGCGCAGCACGACGGCCTCTCCGGCAAGTGGGCCGTCTATGCGTCCGAAGAGCGCCACGTCTCCGTCGACAAGGCCGTGGATGCCGTCGGGCTGGGCCGCAACGGACTGCGCGCGCTGCCCACCGACGACCGCTTCCAGGTTCGCCTCGATGCGCTCGAATCCGCGATTGCCAATGACAAAGCCCGCGGCATTCGCCCGATGTGCATCGTCGGCCTCTTCGGCTCAACGAATACCGGCGCAGTGGACGACATCCGCGCGCTGCGTGCGATCGCCGACCGCGAGCAGATGTGGCTGCACGCCGATGCAGCCTATGGCGGCGGCATGTTGCTGTCGAATGTGTCGCCGATGCGCGACCGCGGCCTCGAACTGGCCGACTCCATCACCATCGATCCGCACAAATGGTTTTACGCGCCGCTGGATGCCGGGGCGATCCTCGTGAAAGACGAGCGCCGCCTCACCGCCTCGTTCGGCATGAAGCCGTCGTATCTGACCGACGAGATGGAAGGCGCCGACCAGCGTTACCAGTACTACGTCCACGGCTTCGAGCAGTCGCGGCGCTTCCGCGGGCTGAAGGTCTGGATGAGTTTCAAGCGCTACGGCACTCAGCAGATCGGTGATTGGATCGACAACAACATCCGCCAGGCGCGCCACCTGTATCGCCTGGTGGCCAGCCATCGGGATTTCGAGGCGGCCGCCGATCCGCCCATGTCAGCCATATGCATCCGCTATCGCAGGAGCGAGAGCGAGGCCGACTCGAAGCGTCTGCACGCGACGGTGGTCGAGCGCGTGGAGAAGAGCGGCAAATTTTGGATCTCGACGACGGAACTGAAGGGGAAGACCTGGTTCCGCATTAACCCGGTGAACTTCCGCACGCGGACCCAACACATGGAACAGCTACTCGTGCTGCTGGAACAGGAGTGCGCCGCGGCGGCGGGCTGAGGCCGGGATTCCGGCCTCCACCCTTTTCCTTACAACCAGCCGTTAGCGCGTTTCTCCGGTAGAGGCTCCGGAGGCCTGCGTCACATTCCAGCCGTTATCCCCTTTCACCAGCGTCGCCGTGCCGGTGCGCTGTCCCGAAGTCAGGCTCGCGATCCGCGGAAACGCCGACTGCATCTCGGCCGAGTTCGCCCAGCCCGCCGGATGCGACACGGCGTAGTGGTAGTTCACGGTGTACTGGGTCGCATTGTCGTCATGGGGCGTGTAGCCATCTACGTTGGTCACGTCCGCGTGTCCGAAGCAGAAGTTCCCGTATCCCGGCTGCGTCTGATCCGCCGTCCAGTTCGAACGGCCCTTGTCCGTCAGATCGTAGTCGTTCACCTGTTTCGACCCCAGCAGCTTTTTCTTCTCTGCTGAAGTCCGCGCCAGGAAACCGGCATCCACCAGCGCGTCAAAGCCTTTCGTCTCGTCTTCTTTCGCCGTCTCCGCCTGCACCGGAAACTTCACCGGAGTCGTCCAGACGCATTCCGGCCGCGCGCTGTAGTAGTTGTTGATCGCCGACTTGAAGGCCCCAGGATCAACCCTGTTCTTCTGGCAGCCGACACCGAGCGCCAGCAGCCCAATCGAGCCAAAAATCAGAAGTTTTCGTGGGTTCATGTTTCCTCATCTCCTCTGGTTACGATGCGGACAGACAAGGCTATCGCGATCGAAATTTGTGGCGGGCTATCCATTTCGATCCCAAATTTTTCCGTGCCTGCGGGCAACGTTTTGGACCTCCTCGGCTGTTGCTCGATGCGCTGATTCGGTACCGACGTAATGGCACCGCACCGGGCCAGTGGCTCCGCCGACCGCGTGCATGCTCACACTAAGACTGAGGTGATGCCATGAGTCTGTCGCGCAGAGGATTCGTCCAGCTGGCGGGCGCCGGTGCGCTGTTGCCATCGGAGATGCTTCGGGCCGCCATCACTCATTCCCGCACGCCCGATCTGCCCCAGCCGCTCACTGTTCCGCAGATCGCTCGCGTCGCTCTGGTCCACGGAGAGGACCGCCGCCGCAATATTCACGACGCGCTCGTCGCCATCGACGACCAGATCCAGCCGCGCCTGCGAAACAAGAAGTACGTTGTCATCAAGCCGAACAACGTCTCGACGACAAACCAGCTCGCCGCAACCAACGTCGAGGCGATGCACGGCATCCTCGACTACCTCGAGCCGCGCTTTCGCGGGCCCGTGGTAATCGCCGAGTCATCGGCCGGCGACACCCTCGACGCCTTCGACCATTTCCACTACAACCGGCTGGCCGACGAGCACCGCTCGCAGAAGGTCATCCTGGTCGACCTGAACCGTGAGGGCAGGTTCGAGACGATCCCGCTGCTCGACGCCGACCTGCACATCACGCCGGTGCGCCTCGCGGCACGCGTGCTCGACCCCAGCGCGTTCGTCATTTGCAGCGCGATGCTCAAGACGCACAACACGGTCGTCGCGACGCTGTCAGTGAAGAACATGGTGCTCGGCTCGCCGCTGCACAGCGCGCCCGGGGATCTTCCCTGGAACGATAAGCGCAAATATCACGTGGGCCTGCGCCAGACGCATTACAACATGCTGCTGACCGCGGAGAAGCTGCAGCCCAACTGGGGACTGGCGGTCATCGACGGCTTCGAGGGCATGGAGGGCAATGGCCCCGGCAACGGCACTCCGGTGGCCTCGCGCGTGGCCATCGCTTCAACGGACTTCATCGCTGCCGACCGCGTCGGCCTGGAGGTGATGGGCATCAATCCGGCATGGGTCGGATACCTGAACTACTGCGGCCAGGCGGGAATCGGTCAATTCGACCTGGCGAAGATCCAGGTCACCGGCGCGAGTATCGCCTCGGTGCAGAAGAAATATCAGCTGCATCCCGACGTGCAGCGCGAACTGGAATGGATGGGCCCGCTGAAGGAGATCTCGCCGAAGGTCGGCAGCCTGATTCAGCCGCACGATTTCATCTACGGCTGAGCATATTTCGCGCGAATCCGCACCGTCCGCTGCAGTTCATCCATCGACTGCAGAATTTTCAGCCGCAGGTCGGGATCGGGATGCGCCGTGTCGAGGTAGTGCTGCACCACGTCGAGGGATGCGCGCGACTGCTGGCCATCGAGGAACGCATCGAGCCACGCCACCAGGAAGAATATCTTCCGCTCGCGTTTGATCTGGTCCAGGGCGGTGAGCGCGGGCTCGACATAGGGCGCGGTCAGCTGCGACTCGTTCCAGTAATTGAATGCGCCGAGACTGCTCTGAATCCAGTCTTCGGAAGCATTCGGATTCTGCAGGTAATCCTGAAAGTAGCGCGCCTTGGTTGCCGCATCGGGAGCCGCCGCCTGCGCGACGTAGGCAAACTTCCGCCCATCGTCGGATGAGTCTGCCTTCTGCTCGGCGGCAAAGACCGCCAGCGCGTCGGGATCGCCATAGGCGATCAGCGCGGTGACCAGGGACCAGCGATCCTGCTGCCGGAGCTGCACACCTGGAATGCTTTTGTCTCCGCGCAGCAACTGCTTCATCAACTCGCGGCCGGCAGGCTGAGCGCCCAGGCCGGTGAGGCTGCGGAACCACACGATGCGCAGGTCGTGATCCGGATCGTTGATCATGCGTTCTGCCGCGAGCGCTTCGCCCCGCGCCAGGAGTTGCGGCTGGGTCCGGTCGCTCACGTAATGGTGAACCGCCGTCTCGCTGCGCGCCAGCAGACTTGCCGCCACGCCTTCGTCGCGTTCCTTCGGCAGCACACCCAGCGTGAGGTTCACGTACGCCGCCGGATCGAGCTGCACCTGGCGCACGCCATCCCAGAGCGAACCCCAGAGGAGCGTCCGCCTGAACGCGTCCGGTATCGCGGTCATCGCCGGGATTGCCTGCATCACCGCAGGCTGGCTTTTGGCATCCAGCAGAAACAGCCCATAGGCATGGTCGTCATGGTTGGCGAAGACCCAGGAGGGGCACGGCGTGTTGTCCGGCAGCTGCACCTCCGCTAACGCCGTGTTCAGTTCCGCGCGCAGCGTCCGCACCGAGCCATCCGCATACCCCATCGCGACCTCCGTCGCAATCGGCCAGACCTCGTGCGCATCGCCCCATCCGTAATCAATCGCCGGGCGCTGCGACAGGCGCAGGCTCACCAGCTGACCGCCGAGCGATCCGCCCTTCGCGCAGCCAAACTCCGCGGTCACCAGAGGCATGCCGCGGTGCCGGATCCACATGTCGGCCCACGCGCTCAGGTTCCGTCCGGACGCGCTCTGAAACGCGCTGATCAGGTCGCTCCACGTCGCGTTTCCGTACCGGTGCTGCGCCAGATAAATCTGCAGGCCGCGCTGGAACGCCGCATCGCCGATGACGTAATTCAGCTGCTTCAGCACGCCCGGGGCCTTCTCGTAGACGATCGCGCCGTAGGCGGACTTGGCGTCCTTCAGGTTCGGGATGTCCTGGTAGATCGGCGTCGTGCCCTGCGTCTCGTCAATGCCGTACGCTGCCGGCTTAATCGCCTGATAGAACCGCTGCCAGATCGGCTCCTGCGGACGCAGGGCGGCGAGCGTCTTGTAGGCCATGTACTGCGCGAATCCTTCTTTGAGCCACAGGTCGTCGAACCAGCGCATGGTGGTGAAGTCGCCGAACCACTGGTGGGTCAGCTCGTGCAGCACCAGCACGTCGCGGTTGAGGCGATTCAGCGCGGTGGGCGCGGTGCGGAAGATGACCGACTCCTCGCGCAGGAAGGTCGCTCCGGCATGCTCCATGCCGCCGTAGGCAAAGCCCGGGATCAGCACCATCTCGTACTTCGGAAACGGAAACGGCTGCGCGAAGTAGCTGGAGAGGTAGCGGATGCCCTCGGCCGCGGTCTTCTGCACGTCGGGCACAGCATCTTCGGCTTTTTTCGCCTGGGACTGGCGCACCCACACATCGGGCAGTCCCGGCTGCGGATGCACCTTGACGAACGGCCCGGCGGCGAAGGCGAAGAGGTAGGTGGAGATCGGCTCGGTCTCCGCGAACCGCGTTGTCGCGCTCGTGCCCGCCGTTTCGATCAGCTGCGGAGCAGTGTTCGAAATGACCTTCCACGGCTGCCGAGCCGTTATGTCCAGCTGAAATCTCCCCTTCAGATCCGGCTGATCGAAGCACGGAAACACCATGCTGGCGTCCATGGGAACGAACAGCGTGTAGAGGTACTCCGAGCCGTCGTCGTGGTCGTTGAAGCGCGTGATGGCCTTTCCTGCCACGCCAATATTGGCAGCGAACTTCGCGGCGACCCGGTTTTCGCCCTGCTTCAGTCCCGATGCCGGCAGCACGGCGTGACCGTGCTCGATCTGCGCTGGAATTGGCGTTCCGTTCAGGCGAATTTCGGTCAACTGCCCATCGCGGAAGTCGAGCAGCAGTGGCCGGCTCGCATCGCTGAGCCGGAACCGGATCTCCTCGCTCGCCGGCGCGGTCGCAGCGCGCGCCCCGAGGTCGAAGGTGAGGCGGTAATGAATGTCCGAAATCCGGGCAGCGCGTTCCTGCGCCAGGGCCCGCGGAATACCCGCAGGAATCTCTTCTGCAAAGACGGCGGGAAGGAGCAATCCGGCACAGAGGGCCAGCCACAAAGCTCGATGTTTCAAGAGGTTCGCCTCAGTCGGGGATCGCCACTTCCAGCCAATATACGCGCGAGTCTCCGGCCTGTTGCAGCAACCCGGTTTTTCGTTGCCTTTTGACATCAGATTCCCGGGAAAATTTCGTATTCTTAAAGGAGAGCCAGTACGTCGCGCTCCAACACCCGAGAGAGGACCAGCAGGAATGGCAGAGACGACGAAGACCCCCAAGGCGCCGGCAAAACCTCGCAAGACTGCGGCAAAAAAGGCTGCACCCGAGGCAAAGACGGTGACCAAGGCTGAAAACGGAGCAAGCATTGGTCATACAAAGCAAGTCGACCCAGCACAGGCGAAGCCGGTGAGCATTTCGCGCGAAGAAGTCGCGAAGCTCGCGCACCGATACTGGATCGAGGGCGGCCGCCAGCACGGCAAGCACGAAGAGCACTGGTACCGTGCCGAGCAGGAACTGCGGCATCACCGCCACGTTTCCTAGTGCTGGGAGCATCCGTTCCCGCTGGGCGTCAGCTCCAACGTAAGTACCTGAAAAGGATGGAGATGGAATTCGTGCGTTTGGCCGGCCGCGATGCACGCCGCAGGCTGGCCCGCATCCTCTCTCCACGGACTGACAGCTGAATAGTGTTGCGGGGCTCCCGCCGGGAGTTCGAGGGCGTCCTGCAGCCTGATCGCGGCGGTTTGCGGCTGGTCGCTGGGGTTGCGCAGCGTCAGGATGCTCCTGCGCGGCGACCAGGCAGCCCATCCGTAAACCTCCAGCCGCGCCGGATCGCCGCCCACCCAGTGCGTGTCGCGCAGGACGGCGGCATGGGCACGCGACCATTTGGCCGCTTCCGCCAGATCGTCCCAGTTCGCCTGGGTCAGCAGCGAAGGCGTGATGTACATCTCCTGGCACTGCGTTCCCGTGGCAAAGTAGGAGCGCACTTCGTTGCGGAAATCGTTGCCGGCATCGCTGTTGAGCTGCTTGTTGAAGCGGGCATAAATAATGCCGTGCAGCATCAGGGAATTCAGCGGATAAAGCGGGCCGGCCTGGACGATGTGGCGATAGGTCTGCGCGTCGCGGTAGGTGATCCAGCGCTCGCGGGTCGTGCCTACGCCCATCTCGCTGTCGTCCTGGCCGCCCCGCCACGTGGAGTCGGCATACATCAGCCAGAAGGGCGAAGGGTACGTTCCCGTGGTCAGGTTGATGAAGATGTTCGGCTCAGCTTTGCGCAGCGCGGCGATCGCGTGCATCGCGGCATCGAAGTCGCTATCGAAGGCGCTGCCCGGAAAAACCGTGTTCGCATTGCCGGTTCCGTCGAATTTGAACTGATTCACGTCATAGCGGCGAATCATCTCCAGGCAAACCTCGAGGAAGTGCTGGTAGTACTTCGGGCCGGAGAGCGCGAATCCGCCGTCGACGATCTCGTATCCCTGCTCGCGCCCAAACTGCACCCGCTCCTTTTTCGGACCGTCATAGCCGCCCCACGGCGAGAGCCACATTCCCGGCGCCGCCCCGAAGCGCTTCGCCTCCTCGGCCACGGCGCTCAGCCCGTTCGGGAATCCGCTGTT
>DATGJK010000540.1:0-9996 GCA_035295245.1 Acidobacteriaceae bacterium | reverse complement strand
CACGACGAGAGCCAGGGAGAGGCCTGCTCCGGACCCGGCCGCGCCTGGCGCATGGAGATTCCTTACTGCCCCAACTGCGAGACTGTGCCCAGCCGCTACGGCTGCATTCACTTGTCCGAGCCCGAGATGAACTTGCCGGCGGTCATCGAAGCTTCGCGGCCGTTTGGCACGATTGTCGAAATCTCTGACTCGCAGCAACTCGAAACGCCTGATCAAAAGGCCGCCCGGCTCGCCGGCTAGTACACCGGTTCATCGGCCCGCAGGCCTCTTCGCGGCACTCACCTGCCTGTTAGCTTTTCGCTTTGCTGCGCTGGCTCCGCACATCGCATTCTGCGCGGACTTGCTGGTACTTGTCGGCCAGGAGCTGTAGCTCCGCATCCGACAAATGCTCGATGTCGATCATCTCGTTGTGTGCCTTGTCAATCGACTTGATGATCTCGTCCAGTTTGAGGTGAATGGCGCGCGCATCGCGATTCTGCGTGTTCTGGATCAGGAACACGACCAGGAAGGTAACGACCGTCGTTCCCGTGTTGATGATCAGCTGCCAGGTATCCGAGTAGTGAAAATACGGCCCTGAAAGCAGCCAGATCAGAATCGTGAGCAGCGCGACGAGGAAGGCCCATTTTGTGCCGACCCAGTTGGCGGCTTGCGTCGCGAAGACGTGGAACCCTCTCTCCGTGCTCTTGCCGTTATTCGCCATGCCCACATTATGAGATGCGCCGGGATCGGCTCCCTGGCAGCGATGCGCGATTGGGTGCGTTAGAGAAAGCGCTGGTCGGCTAATACGGCTGGTTCTTCCAGATCAGCGGAACGAAGT
Organism: Acidobacteriaceae bacterium; assembly: GCA_035295245.1. GTDB lineage: Bacteria > Acidobacteriota > Terriglobia > Terriglobales > Acidobacteriaceae > Palsa-343. The sequence goes on along the minus strand of DATGJK010000540.1, from coordinate 9,179 downwards.
CTTCGGCCAGAAACCAGCTCACCGCAAACAGCACAGCCGTCAATCCCGCACACCAGAAGAAGAGCCGCACCGGAAGCGTCTGCCGGAGCGGCACCTGCGGCTCCGGATCGAATTTCCGGTTCGGAATTTCGAAGACCAACCCACTCGCAAAGCAGATGCTGGCCGCCAAACCCAGCATTCCCAAGGCATCGCGCAGCCGGTCCGGCCACGAACTGCCCGGCACAAAGAAAGCATGCCCCAGCAGCAGGAGCAGCGAATAAATGCTGAGCATCAGCGCGAGCAGCTTGGCGAGGGGCACCATGACGACACCCGGCCTGCGCGCCGCTTATCCGTGTACGCCCCTGAGCGCCGGATAGACGCGGCGGTAGCCTGAATACCCCTCAGCATAACGCTGAACCAGAGCCGGTTGCGGCTGGATCGTCTCAGCCACGGTAATCGCCGCCGCACACGCCGCGTCCAGATTGGGCCAGCCCCCCGCGCCCACTCCCGCCATCAGAGCTGCCCCAAAGGCCCCGCCTTCCTCTGCGGTAAGCCGCTCGCAGGGATAGCCGTACACATTCGCCTGGATCTCGCGCCACAGCGGACCGCGCGCCCCTCCCCCGCCGAGCCGAACGCCCTTCACCGGGATGCCAAGTTCCGAGAACAGCGTGAACGTGTCCTTCAGCGAATAGGCCACGCCCTCCAGCACCGCGCGCGTGAAGTGCGCACGTGTCGTCGTCGCCGTGATGCCCACAAAGGCCGCCGTCGCCGTCGCGTCCAGATGCGGCGTGCGCTCGCCCAGCAGATAAGGCGTCCACAACAGTCCGTCGCTGCCCGCCGGAACCTTCGCCGCCTGCGCGGTGAGCGCGTCATACGTCTGATCCGGCGCCAGCGTCTCCTTCAGCCAGCGCAGCGAGAGACCCGCCGCCTGCGTCACACCCATCACATGCCACCGTCCCGGAACCGCGTGGCAGAAGGTATGCAGCCGCCCATGCGGATCGCGCGTCGGAGCCGCCGTCGCCGCAAACACCACGCCCGACGTGCCAATGGTGGCCGACACCGATCCAGGCTGCAGGATGCCCATGCCCACCGCGCCAGCGCCCTGGTCACCCGCGCCCGCAGCGACCGGCGTTCCAGCCGCGAGTCCCGTCCGCTGCGCGCCCTCGTCGCTGATCTTCGCGCAGATCTCCGGCGATTCGAACAGCTCCGGCAGCCAGCTTTCCGGAATCCCCGCCACCTTCGCCACTTCCTTCGACCAGCGCCGGTGCGCCACGTCCAGCAGCAGCGTGCCGGACGCCTCCTGCACATCCATCGCATACGTGCCGGTCAGCCGGTAGCGAACGTAGTCCTTGGGGCACAGCACGTGGGCAATCTTTGCGAAGATCTCCGGCTCGTGCTCCTTCACCCACAGCAGCTTGGTCAGCGTGAAGTTCGGCAGCGCCGGATTCGCCGTCAGCTCGATCAGCTTTTCCCTGCCCGCTTCGCCCTTCCCAAACTGCGCGTGCAGCCAATCGCCCTGCGGACCGGTGCGCGTGTCGCACCAGATCAGCGATGGCCGCAGCACTTTGCCGTCCTTGTCGAGCATCACCGCGCCATGCATCTGCCCCGTCAGCCCGGCTGCATCCACGCGCACGCCAGGCACCTGCGCCAGCACGCCGCGAATCGCCTCCTGCGCCGCCCGCCACCAGTCTTCCGGATCCTGCTCCGCCCAGCCCGGATGCGGTGTGCGAAACGGTTCATGCTCGCTCGATGCTGAAGCGACCAGCTGACCCTGCTCGTTGACGAGAACGGCGCGCGTCCCGCCCGTGCCCACATCCATGCCCAGAAACACGGCAGTCTCTCCCGGATAAATCGCTGTAGCTCGAATCCACAACAATGTATCAGAGCCGCGCGCGCCTTGAAGAACGTCGTTCATCCGACGGTAATATGGCTGTTGCGCTCTTCACGCCTCGCGCGATCCCTTCACGGAGCCTTCTGCATGCCGAAATTCAGCCCTGCCCTTCTGCCGCTGCTGCTTGCCGTCTTCTCCCTCCCCGGTCCGGCGGCAGCGCAGCATGCCAGCCTGGCGGAGCGCCGCGCCGGACTGCGCGAGGCCATCGACCAGGAGTGGCAGTGGCAGCTGAAGAATTCGCCGGAAATGGCCACCGAAATCGGCGACAACCGCTACAACGCTGCGTGGAGCGACTACTCCGCCGCCGGAGAACAAAAACGCATCGACCACGAGCGCAGCGAAATCCCCATCTTCGAAGCCATCGACACCACCGGTTTCCCCAAGCAGGAGCAGCTGAACAAGACCCTCATGCTGCGCCGCCTGCGCCGCGCCGTCGAAGGCGCGAAGTTTCGAAACTGGGAGATGCCCGTCGGCCCGATGAACGGCATCCACCTCGAAATTCCTCAGCTCATGGCCGACATGCCCCTCAGAAACGCGCAGGACTTCGACAATTACGTCGCCCGCCTGCACGGCATCCCGGCAGTCTTCGATCAGGTCATGGCCAATATGAAGCAGGGCATGGCCGATCATCTGATGCCGCCGAAATTTCTGCTCGAGAAGGTCGCCGCGCAGGCCGACGACATCGCCAACAAGCCCCTGAACGACAGCCCCTTCGCAACGCCTCTGCAGAAATTCCCCTCCGCCGTCAGCCAGCAGGATAAGGTGCGCCTGACGCTCGCCATTCAGGCCGCGATCCACAACGAGGTCGATCCCGCTTACAAAAAATTCGCCGCCTTCGTGAAGAACGACTACGCCCCGCACGGCCGCACCGACGACGGCATCTGGGCTCTCCCTGACGGGAAAGAGCGCTATCGCTTCGACGTCCGCATGCAGACCACCACCGACTACACGCCGGAACAGATCCATGCCATGGGCGTGAAGCAGGTCGCCGAGATCGAAGCGCAAATGCTGGAGTTAGCGAAATCGCAGGGCTTCAACGATCTCGCCGGCTTCAACGACCACATCCGCCACGATCCGCAGCGCTACGGCAAATCCGGCCAGCAGATTTTCGATCTCTACAAGCACTACGCCGAGCAGATGTACGGCAAGCTGCCGGACCTCTTCGATCATCTGCCGACGACCAAGCTGATCGTCGTGCCCATGGAGTCGTTTCGCGCCCCCTCGGCGCCCCCCGCCGATTACTCTCCCGGCTCGGCGGACGGCAGCCGCCCCGGCAGGCTCAATGTGAACGAGTACGACCCCACGCACCGCCTGCTGCTGAACGTCGAAGCCATCGCCTATCACGAAGGCGTCCCCGGCCATCACCTGCAGTTCTCCATCGCGCAGGAGCTTACCGACATCCCGCCCTTCCGCAAATTCTCCAGCTACAACGCCTATTCCGAAGGCTGGGCTTTCTACGCTGAGCGGCTCGGCAAAGAAGTCGGCTTCTATCAGGATCCGTACAGCGAGTACGGACGCCTCGAGAACGAGATGTGGCGTTCCGTACGCCTGGTCGTCGATACCGGCGTCCACAACGAGCACTGGACGCGCCAGCAGATGGTCGACTACTTCCACCAGCACACCGCCATGGACGACCAGAACATCGCTACCGAAGTGGACCGCTACATCGAGTGGCCCGGGCAGGCGCTCGCCTACAAACTCGGCCAGATGCAGATCCTCGAATTGCGCGCGCAGGCAAAGCGCGAACTCGGCTCAAAGTTCGACATCAAAACATTTCACGATGCCGTGCTCGGCGAGGGACCGCTGCCGCTCGACATCCTGAAGCAGCGCGTGACCGCCCGGATTGCCGGGCAGGCGCGCGGGAAATAGATGTCTCACACACAGAGACGCACGGATCGCGAGCATCCCGCTCCGAAGTCACAGTAGTGCGATGATGAATTGAGGCCTCGGCTTTGCGCGTTTCGCTCTTCATCACCTGCTATAACGACACGCTCTTCCCCGCCACCGGACAGGCGGTCGTCCGTCTGCTGGAACGCCTCGGGCACACCGTCGAGTTCCCCCTCGACCAAACCTGCTGCGGCCAGATGCACTACAACACCGGGTATCAGCGGGAAGCCGTGCCGCTGATGCGCCGCTTCGTTGAGATCTTCCGCGATGCCGAGGCCGTCTGCATTCCTTCCTCCTCCTGCGTCGCGATGATCCGCGATCATTACCCGCTCATGGCCGCCGAGCAGAGCGACCCCGGCCTCGCGCGCGCTGTCGACGAGCTGCTCCCCCACATTTACGAACTCACCGAGCTCCTGGTCCATCGCTTCGGCGTCGAAGACGTGGGCGCCGCATTCCCGCATCGCGTGACCTACCACGCCAGTTGCCACTCGCTGCGCAGCCTGCACCTCGGCGATCTGCCGCTGCGCCTGCTGCGCAATGTGCGCGGCATCGATCTGGTCGACCTGCCCAACGTGGACCGCTGCTGCGGATTCGGCGGCACCTTCGCCGTCAAAATGGGCGATATCTCTGCCGCCATGCTGACGGAAAAAATGCAGGACGTGGAGAGCACGAAGGCCGAATACGTCACCGCCGTCGACAATTCCTGCCTCATGCACATCTTCGGAGGCCTGCATCGCCAGCGCACCGGCATCCGCACCGCCCACATCGCTGAGATCCTCGCCTCTACAGCAGAGGAGCCGCTGGAGGTGCCGGCATGACGGTTCGTGTCGCCGACGCCGCCCACTCTCCCTCCTTCCAGAAAGCGGCCATTCCGCTGCTGCAGGACACGCAGCTCCGCGCCAACGTTCGCCATGCCACGGATGTCATCCAGCGCAAGCGCGCTGCCGTCGTCGGCGAGACGCCCGACTGGCAGGAGCTTCGCTCCGCCGCCAGTGCCATCAAAGCGCACACAATGCGCTATCTCGACGACTACCTGCTGCAGTTCGAGCAGGCCTGCACCGCCGCCGGTGGCCACGTCCACTGGGCTGCCGATGCTGACGACGCCAACCGCATCATCGCCGGCCTCATCCGGCAGTACGGCGGCAACGAGATCATCAAGATCAAGACGATGACCTCCGACGAAACCAAACTCAACGACGCGCTCGGGCACGAAGGCATTCGCGCCCACGAGACGGACCTCGCCGAGCTGATCATCCAGCTGGGACACGACAAGCCCTCCCACATCGTTGTCCCCGCCCTGCATAAGAACCGCAATCAGGTGCGCGAAATCTTCCGCGAGAAGATGCACCTGCCCGAACTCGGCAACAAGCCCGAAGACCTCACCGCCGCCGCGCGACACTATCTGCGCGAAAAATTCCTCAGCGTCAAAATCGGACTCTGCGGCGCCAATTTCCTGGTCGCCGACACCGGCAGCGTCTGCATCGTTGAGTCCGAGGGCAACGGCCGCATGTGCCTCACCTTGCCCGATGTCCTGATCTCCATCGCCGGCATCGAAAAAATCATCCCCGCCTTTCAGGACCTCGAAGTCTTCCTGCAGCTCCTGCCCCGCTCCGCAACCGGCGAGCGCATGAATCCCTACAATTCGCTCTGGACCGGCGTGCACCCGGGAGACGGCCCGAAGCATTTCCATGTTGTGCTGCTCGACAATGGCCGCACCAGCGTTCTCGCCGACCGCGAAGCCCGCCAGACACTGCACTGCATCCGCTGCGCCGCCTGCCTCAACACCTGCCCCGTCTACCGGCAGACCGGCGGCCACGCCTATGGATCGAGCTACGCCGGACCGATTGGCGCCATCGTCACACCGCAACTCCTCGGCATGGAATCAGCCCAGTCCCTCCCCTACGCCTCATCCCTCTGCGGAGCGTGCTACGAAGTCTGCCCCGTCAAGATCAACATCCCCGAGGTGCTCATCCATTTGCGCGGCCGTGTCGTGCGCGAGCAGAAGCCCGCGCTCGATCCCGAAGCGCTGGCCATGAAAACCGCTGCAGCCATTTTCACCAGCCGCCGGCGCTTCGAAGCCGCCCAGCGCATGGGACGTCTCGGCCAGTGGCCGCTCGTCTCGCACGGCTGGATGAAGAACCTGCCCGGCATGCTCGGCAACTGGACGCGCGTGCGCGATCTGCGCGCCCTGCCGCCGCAGACCTTCCGTGAATGGTGGAAGCAGCGCAATCACTCTGACAAAAAGGCCGGCGATGCCTGACAGCCGCGAAGCCATCCTGGCGCGCATTCGCTCGGCAGTTTCCGCGGAGCGCCGTGGCAATCTCGTCGCCGAGCGCGCGGCAATTCCGCGAGACTACCGGCGTGCCGGCCCCCTCGATCCGGAAGCCCGTCTCCATCTGCTCATCGACCGCCTTCGCGACTACGATGCGAATGTCGTCGAGACTTCCGCTGCCTCGATCCCGCAAGCCATCTCCCAGGTGCTGGCGCAGCACCAGCAGCGCAAGGTCATCGTCGCCGACGGCCTGCCTCCCGAACTGCTTCCTCAGGACTTCCGCTTTCTTCCCGAGCGCAACGCCGACGTCCAGGATCTGAATGACTGCGATGGCATCGTCACCATCTGCACTGTCGCCATCGCCAGCACCGGCACCATCGTCCTCACCCATTCTCCCGGCGAAGGCGCGCGCCGTCTGACGCTGCTTCCGGACCGCCACCTCTGCATCGTGCACGCCGGGCAGGTCGTGGAAACCGTACCCGAGGCCTTCGACCGTCTCGCCGCGTTCGCCCGGCATCCGCTGACCTTCATCTCCGGCCCATCGGCCACCGCCGATATCGAGATGACCCGCATCCGCGGCGTCCATGGACCGCGATTCCTGGACGTAGTCCTGGCGCGCTGAACGCCAAATTCTGCCGAAAGACCTGGCCTTGTGGGCACCCACTACCCGGCATTGTTGATTTTTCGCAAAAGCCCCTTTTCAAAAGCCCTTAGCCAGGAAGAGAATGCTCCGTTGGCGGCGGAATCCCCCTGCTACCGGCCTGAACACGCGGTAGCGGAATCTTTGTGCCTGCCATCACATCCTCGCTTTTCGTGTGTCTGTTATCGTCGGGTGTTCCCGTCCGGGCGGTTCCTGGGTGCGCTCAACGACTGCTCACGAGAGCGAAGCTCGATCCCAATGGAGGGTTTTTAGCGCGTATGAAGAAGAGCTTGTTTTCCCGGCGCTGGGCACCGTTCGCCAGCATGGCAACACTGCTCCTGCTCGGCCAGGGCGCAGCTTTTGCGGCCCCTGAGGCCCCAGGCGGTGGGGGCGAAGCCAACCTGCAGCTACCCGACCTCACCCAGGTCCACTTTTTCGGAATGAACGGCCACACCCTGCTCCTCTGGGGACCGCTGGCCTGCGTTCTGGGCATGATCTTCGGCCTCTTCATGTACGTTCACCTCAAAAACCTCCCCGCGCATCGAGCGATGAAAGAGGTCTCCCAGCTGATCTGGGAGACCTGCAAGACCTACCTGCTCCACCAGGGGAAGTTCCTGCTGCTGCTGTGGTCGTTCATCGCGGTCGTTATCCTCGTCTATTTCGCGGCTCTGCTCCACTTCAGCGCGGCCCGCGTCATCATCATCCTTGCGTTCAGCGTGTTGGGGATGGCGGGCAGCTATGGAGTCGCGTGGTTCGGCATCCGGGTGAATACGCTGGCTAATTCCCGCGGGGCCTGGGCTTCGCTGGGCGGCAATCCCTACCGCGCCTTCAGCGTTCCGCTGAAGTCGGGCATGAGCATCGGCATGATGCTGATCTCCGTCGAGCTGCTGATGATGTTCAGCATCATCCTCTTCGTTCCGGGAGACTATGCGGGGCCGTGCTTCATCGGCTTTGCCATCGGCGAATCGCTGGGCGCCGCTGTACTTCGCCTGGCCGGTGGCATCTTCACCAAGATTGCCGACATCGGCGCCGATCTGATGAAGATCGTCTTCCACGTGAAAGAGGACGATGCCCGCAACCCGGGAGTGATTGCCGACTGCACCGGTGACAATGCCGGCGACTCCGTTGGCCCTACCGCCGACGGCTTCGAGACCTACGGCGTAGTCCAGGTCGCCCTCATTGCCTTCATCATCCTGGGCGCAAAGGACGCCATCTCCGGTGTGCAATTGCTCGTATGGCTCTTCGCCGTGCGCGTAGCCATGCTCGTGGCCGCAGTTGCCGGCTACTACATCAATGGGATCATCTCCCGCGCTCGCTTTGGCAAGGCGCGCAGCTTCAACTTCGAGTCGCCCCTCACCTCGCTGGTCTGGATCACCTCGTTCGTGACCATTGCCGTCACCTATCCGGTCACCTACGCTCTGCTTTCCAATCTCGGCGGAGATCCCTCGCTCTGGTGGAAGCTCGCCAGCATCACCTCCTGCGGAACCATCGCCGGCGCTCTGATTCCGGAGCTGGTCAAGGTATTCACCTCCACGGAAGCCCGTCACGTCAAGGAAATCGTCGCCTCCGCGCGAGAGGGTGGAGCGGCGCTCGGGCTGCTGTCCGGGTTTGTCTCCGGAAACTTTTCCGCCTACTACCTCGGGGGCGCGGTCATCATTCTGATGTCCCTCGGATATTGGGTCAGCAGCCTCGGATTCGCCAACATTATTCTGGCCGCGCCCATGTTCGCCTTTGGCCTGGTCGCCTTCGGCTTCCTGGGCATGGGACCCGTCACCATCGCCGTCGACTCCTTCGGGCCGGTCACCGACAACGCGCAATCCATCTACGAGCTCTCGCTCATCGAGGAAGAGCCCGGCGTCCGTGAAGAAGTGAAAAAGCAGTTCGGCGTCGACGTCGACTTCGAGCACGCCAAGAGAATGCTGGAGGCAGCCGACGGCGCAGGCAATACCTTCAAAGCCAGCGCTAAGCCGGTGCTGATTGGGACCGCCGTCGTGGGCGCCACCACCCTGATCTTCGCCACCATCATGGCGCTCACCAATTCGCTCACCACCAACGTTTCAAAACTCTCGCTGCTCCACGCTCCGTTCCTGCTTGGGCTCATTACCGGAGGCGCGGTCATTTACTGGTTCAGCGGCGCTGCCACTCAGGCGGTGACCACAGGCGCTTACCGCGCGGTGGAGTTCATCAAGAGAAACATGAAGATCGAAGGAGCCGGGAAGGCCTCCATCGAAGACAGCAAGATGGTCGTGGCCATCTGCACCCGCTATGCGCAAAGCGGGATGCTGACCATCTTCATCTCGCTGTTCTTTGCCGCGCTGGCCTTTGCGTTCCTCGATCCCTTCTTCTTCATCGGCTATCTGATCTCGATTGCCATGTTCGGCCTCTACCAGGCCATCTTCATGGCGAACGCCGGCGGGGCCTGGGACAACGCCAAGAAGATCGTCGAAGTCGAGCTGCATGAAAAAGGAACCCCTCTGCACGAGGCGACCGTCGTTGGAGACCTGGTCGGC
>DATGJK010000539.1:0-19091 GCA_035295245.1 Acidobacteriaceae bacterium | reverse complement strand
CGCTGGCCCTTCTGCGTCAGGTACCAGACCGACTCCTTCGTGACCTCGGCGTCGAGCGGCGCTTCTTTCTCGGCGTCCGGCAGCAGCTCACGCAACGCCCGCGGATCGAGCAGCGCGCCCGACAGGCAGTGCTGCCCCACCTCGCGCGCCTTCTCCAGCACGTAGATGTTTTCCTTGGTCAGCGGTCCGTCCGGATGCTCCGCGTTATGGGCATCGATGAGCTGCGCCAGCCGCAGCGCGCACGACATCCCCGCCGGCCCGCCGCCGACAATCACCACGTCCGCTTCCATCTGCGGACGTTCCACGTTTTCCAGAGGTTTCCGAAAATGAATCATCTTGAACCAAAGTCAGATGCAATTTCCCGGGGTCCCCGGCGAACGAAGTTCGCTGGGTGGAAAATGCAGGACTCACAGTTCTATTGGAGAGAAGAGGGGAAGCGCAACCCTTGTCCCGCTACCAGTGAAACCGGTGGATCAGGTTCGACACGAAAATGCACCCCGAAACGATCCAGCAGACAATGGAGGCCGAGTAGAGCGAATTCCTGGCCACCATCAGCCGGTCGCCCCCAAACATGGCCTTATACGCGCGATTGAACTCCATCCACCGCACGTAATAGAACATCTCCGGAAACCGCTCCTCTTTCGGCAGCCGGTCGTTCAGCCTCATCACCATGGCGACTTCCACAAACGAGGTCGCCGACGCCACCACCGCCGAGATGATGACAAGGACCAGCAGCCATACATTGAAAATGTGGAAGACGTGTGTGGCGACCCAGTGCAGCATGGATTCGCAGTCTACCGCGATGCAGAGGTTCGGAGAAGATGTTGCAGCTACTTCTGGACCCGCCACTCGTACATGGTCTTGAGTTCCTTCAGACGGTGGCGCGTCATCGCTTCCATGCAGGCGTTGTACACCGAGCCTACAGCCGTGCCGCCGTCATAGAGCGCCTTTTCGGCCTTGCAGTTCAGGTTGCGGAACGCAATCCACGCCTCCTCTGAACGACGCAGGTCATTGAGTTCATCGGGCCGCAGGTGTTTTTGGACAATGGCATAGTAGCGATTCAGCTCGCCGTCCTCTCTTTGCCATGTCTTCCAAAGGCAATTCGCAAGATCGGCGGTGGTTTCATCGGTTCTGCAGGGAGAATCGGGCGCATTCATATGCTGTGCCCGACCATTGGGCGCAAGAAGGACAAGCAGAACTAACCCGATTTGCGCTAACCGTTTCATCGCTGGCCTTTTTATGCTGACTGCTGACCGCTTCTTTAGCTGCCCTTCGCTTTCTTGATCTCTTCCGTCAGCGCCGGGACCACCTGGAACAAATCCCCCACCACCGCCACATCGGCAATCTCGAAGATCGGCGCCTCGGGATCCTTATTGATGGCCACAATCGTACGCGAGCCCTTCATCCCCACAATGTGCTGGATCGCCCCGCTCACCCCCAGCGCCACATACAGCTTCGGCGCGACCGTCTGTCCCGACGACCCGATCTGCCGCTCCAGCGGCAGCCATCCGTTGTCGCAAATGGGACGCGATGCGGCCACCTCGCCGCCCAGCGCCGCGGCGAGGTTCTCGGCCAGGGCCAGGTTCTTCTGCTCTTTGATCCCACGCCCCACCGCGACGATCACCTCCGCCTGCGACAAGTCCACCGTCTGCTTCGCTTCCTGAAAAACCTCATGCGGAGTGACACGCGGCGCGCCGTCGGCCACCGCGGCCGCCACGGATTCCACCTGCCCTCCGCCGCCCTCAGTCTGGTCGCCGCGAAACGCGCCGACCTGCAGAGTCGCCATCCACGGCGCATCGCCGCCGAACGACACGTCGGCCGCAAACTTCCCCTGAAACATCTGCCGCGTAAACAGCAGCCGTCCGCCCTCGTACTTGTAGCCGGTCGCGTCGGAGATCAGCGTTCGTTCCAGCGCCAGCGCCAGCCGCGGCGCAAAATCGCGCACCTGGTAGGTGTGCGGGAACAGTACCAGCTTCGGCTGCTTCTGCTGGATGTACTGCTTCAGCGCGAACACATACGCGTCGGAAGTGTAGTCCCGGAGCGCGTCAGCCTCGAGCGCCCAAACCGTACCGCTGGTCTTGCCGGCGAGTTCCTGGGCCAGCCCCTGGATCCCCGCTCCCGGCACGACGACCTCGACGGTCCAGCCGGTCTGTTTCGCAATGGCCTGCGCGCCGGCCAGCGTCTCAAACGAGACGCGGTTCAGCTTCCCTTCCCGTTGTTCCGCAACGACAAGTACTGTATCCGCCATTGAATATGCTCGAAGAAGCCACCGCTCTTCGGAAATGAGCGGAAGCATCAGGTGCAAGTGCGTCTACACCCTACACCCTGGACCCTACACCCTGCTTCACTGGTACTCGTACCGCCCGCGCTTCAGGTACGTCCCCCACATGCCGAAGACCACCGTCATCAGTCCGGCCAGAACGTTGTAGTAGAACATGGGATGCACCCAGCCAGGCGAATACGTCAGGTCCTGCCCCGACCACAGCAGCAGCAGCACGGTGAAGACCGCGAACTGTCCCGAGATCACCTGAAACGCCAATCCCCACTGACGCCGCTTGTCCAGCGCAGCCACCTGCGCAGGCGTCAGGTTCCGCTCCACCTCGGGGATGTTCATGTTCGGCACTTCTGTTCTCCTTAATCCTTGGTTGCCATCCATTAAATCACGCGCTACAGCACGCGTGCATCGTTGCGCAGATACTCCACGACTTTCTTCGCCGCCTCCGCCGCGGGGCCTTCGATTTTGCGCGTCTGCTTCTGGCGTCCCGGCACGTAGAGCCGCTCGATCTTCTGCATGTGCGGGCTCAGCCTGCTCTCCACGTCCGCCCAGGCGACCTTCTTCAGCGGCTTCATCTTCGCCTGCTTGATGCCGATCAAAGTCGCATACCGCAGCTTGTTGATCCCGCTCTGGATGGTCAGCACCGCCGGCATGGGCATCTCGATGTGCTGGTAGTGCCCCGCTTCCAGCTCGCGCTTCAGTTTCAGCCCGCCGCCGTCCGCCTTCTCGATGCCGATGATGATCGTCGCATGCGGAATCCCGAGGATCTCCGCCAGCAACACGCCCGTCTGCGCCGCGCCGAAGTCGTCCGACTGCAGCCCAGTCACGATCAGGTCGAAATTCTCGCCCTCAATTGCCGCCGCGATGGCTCGCGCAGTATTCGCCGCGTCCATCTGCGCAAAGCGGTCGTCCTCCAGATGGATCGCCCGGTCCGCACCCTTGGCCAGCGCCTCGCGCAGCACCTGCTGCGCCCGCGCCGGACCCGCCGTAATGGCCACGACCTCGCCACTATGTTTCTCTTTTTGGCGCAGCGCCTCTTCCAGCGCGTACGCGTCCGGCTCGTTCGTCTCCCATGAGACGTCGTCGCGGATCCATGTGCCACTCTCGTTCAGCCGCAGCGGCGCATCCTTCTGCGGAACCTGCTTGATGCAGACCAGAATTTTCATCGCTTAGCACTCAGGTCAACCGCAAAGTATATCGAACCGAGCCCACACCGTGGAACGCCGGCAAAGCGACGCAGACGAAAACGCCGGGGCTCCTCACCCCGGCGCTCCTGCCGGCTACACGCCACCGGCTAATCGCTTCTTTACTGCGGCGTCAGCTTCTTTCTCGGCGCTGGCTGCGTATCCGTGCTCGTCGCCTGGTCGCCGGAGCCTGCCATCGACGCCAGCTCCGACTTCCGGTACATCGGCGCGCTCACGTACCCGTGGATGTGGTTCTTGCTGATCTCGTTGATCACCACTTCGATCGGCTGTTCGCTGTCCGCCTCATAGAACATCACCGGCTGCAGCAGATTCACGTGCTTCTGCGTCAGGTCGCGATCGTCCACCATCAGCTGCAGGTCGGCGTACTGATGCTTCACGTTCGCCTTGCGCAGGCTGACACCCACCGGCCCTTCCCGCTTGAACTGCTTTTCCTTCGTCAGATCGAACTCGAAGTAGTTGCGCTGCCCTTTCTTCTCCAGCACCACCAGCTCGTCGTGCGTGCGGGCAATCGATCCGCCCAGCTCCGTCTTCGCGCCCTGCAGATCGCTTCGGGTTTCCGCGATCTCTTTTCCCTGCGCGTCGAGTTGCGCCTGCATCTTCTTCCAGCGCGCGTCCACGGCACGTCCGGCGCGCGGCTTGCCCATGCGGTGCACGATCGCCTTCTGCGCCTGCTCCTGCGCCGCCTGCTGTGCCGCTCGCTCCGCCGCGGCCTGCTGCTCGATCTGGTTCACTTTCGCCATCAGATCGTTCACTTCGCCCCGCGTCGAAGCCAGCTGCGCCGTCACCTGCTGATTTTGAGCCGCCAGATGGTCCGCCGCATGTCGCTCATGCACCGCATACCCGACCCCGGCCACCGCCAGAACCGCCGCCAGTCCGATCGGAACCACACGCTTCACCACCGGTGACACTGTATCCATCTCTTCCATAGAGCCTCCGCGGGATAAACCCCGGCGTCCCTGCGCCAAGCAAGCTCCGTTCCACATTTGTCCGATTTATGCGCCCCGAAATGAGCGACTTGCCGCCTATTTATCAGAAAGCTAATGGAGAGAAATTACCTGCTGCGGAAAATTTATAGCGTACTTCCCGCGCAGCTTTAACCTTCCGCGGCCGCCGCAGACCCCAAACCCTATGCCCTACACCCTATCCCTCTTCAAGCAGCTAAACTAGAGAAGTACAGTCCCTTTCATCCCCACTCCTGAGAGCTACATGATTTCTGTCAGCAACATCACCATGCGCTATGGCGCTAAAGTCCTGTTTGAAGAGGTCACCACCGCCTTCACCCCCGGTCGCCGCTATGGCCTCACCGGGCCCAATGGGGCCGGCAAATCCACCTTTATGAAGATCCTGTCCGGCGATCTGGAGCCGCAGAAGGGCACCGTCGTCCGGCCCAAAAAGCTCTCCGTCCTCAGCCAGGACCAGTACGCCTTCGACGCCTCCCGCGTCATCGATACCGTCGTCATGGGCAACAAGCCCCTCTGGGCCGCTCTCGAGGAACGCGACCGTATCTACTCCAAATCCGAGCTGACCGACGACGACGGCATGCGCCTGGCCGAACTCGAAGGCATCGTCGGCGAAGAGGACGGCTACACCGCCGAATCGGACGCCGCCGTTCTGCTCCAGGGCCTCGACATCCCCGACGAGCTGCACGAGCGCAAAATGTCCGAGCTGCAGGGCGGCCAGAAAGTCCGCGTCCTGCTCGCCCAGGCGCTCTTCGGCAAGCCCCAGGCGCTGCTCCTTGACGAGCCCACCAACTACCTCGACCTCGACTCCATCCACTGGCTGCAGGATTTCCTCACCCGCTTCGAGGGAACGCTGATCACCATCTCCCACGACCGGCACTTCCTCAACAGCGTCTGCACCCACATCGCCGACATCGATTACCAGACGATCATCACCTACACCGGCGGATACGACGACATGGTGATGGCCAAGACTCAGATCCGCTCCCGCCTCGAATCCGAAAACGCGCAGCGCGAAAAGAAGATCGCTCAGCTCAACGAATTCATCGCGCGCTTCTCCGCTGGAACCCGCTCCAGCCAGGTCACCAGCCGTAAGAAGGAAGTCGAGCGCCTGCAGACCACGGAGCTGGCGCGCTCCAACATCCAGCGCCCCTACATCCGCTTCGACCAGAACCGCCCTTCCGGCAAGTACGTCGCCGAGATCGACGGTCTCCGCAAGACCTACGGCGACCTCACCGTCATCGACGAATTCAGCGGCGGCATCATGCGCGGCGAGAAGGTCTGCCTCATCGGCCGCAACGCCCAGGGCAAGACCACCATGCTCAAGTCACTGCTCGCCAATCTGCCCGACCTCGCCGAACCCGGCTTCACGCTCGATGCCGGCAATGTGAAGTGGGGCCACGAGGTCCAGATCGGCTACTTCCCGCAGGACACGACCGGAGTCATCGAGCCCGGCCTCACCGTTGTCGACTGGCTCCGCCAGTTCGACGCCAAGGCCACCACCGAAGACATCCGCGGCATCCTCGGCCAAATGCTCTTCCGCGGCGAAGAGGGCCTCAAGCCCACCGCCGCGCTTTCTGGCGGAGAAGCAGCGCGCCTGCTCTTCTGCAAGCTCATGCTGCTGAAGCCGAACCTGCTCATTCTCGACGAGCCGACCAACCACCTCGACCTCGAGGCCATCAATGCGCTGAACATCGCGCTCCAGCGCTACGAGGGCACGGTGCTGCTGGTCACCCACGACCACGACCTCGTCGACGAAGTGGCCACCCGCATCTGGCACTTTGAGCAGGGAGCGATCGAGGACTTCAAAGGACCCTACGAGGAATACCAGGCAGCCACCGCCGCGGCTCGTTAGCCCCATCGGCCAAATACAAAACGGCTCCGGATCATTCCATCCGGAGCCGTCTCTGTTCTCTGTTGCCTGCCTTTAGAACGTGACCCGGAAGCCCAGCTCACCCCACGTCGACCGCGGAATGATCGTGCTGCTGGGAGCAATGAATCCAACCGGCTTCTCAAACGATTTCGACGCAATGCTGCCGCTGAAGTCGTTGCCGTAGTTTGCACGGTTCGTCAGGTTATATGCCTGCGCGATCAGCTGAATGTTTGCCCTCTCCCTGATGGGGAAGCTCTTCGCCAACCGGGCATCCAGCTGGAAGAAGGGATCGCCGCGGACCGGGTCGTATTTCGCAATCGTGCAAGCCCCGGCAAAATAGAAGCACTGCTGCGCGCCGGAGTTGTTGCCAAGGTAGGCTTTAAAGTTGGTTGGATCTGCCTTCGGCACCACGACTGCGACCGCGGTCCCGCCGCCGGTGTTGAGCGTATTGGTTGAATTCGTCATGTTATACGGCCGAGCCGAGCCGTACTGCAGGATCGGTGCAATCTCGAACTTCCACGGCAGGTTTGCGATGGCGCTTACCGTGATATGGTGGCGTTCATCGTTGGCCGTCGGCCCCCATTCATACTTCGCGAATGGATCCCATGCGACGCGGGGGTAGTTGCGGTAGGAACCGGTTCCTCCGTCGTAGGAATACGCCCATGACAACGTGTAGTTTGCGTCGAACTGGAGATTGTGCACCATTCTCTGACGCACGCTGAAGTTGACACCGTCGTAGTGCGAGCGGTTGATCGCCTCGTCGTTTCGAACACTGCCCAGCACCGGCTGCTTCGCGGCTGTAAAGGACGCATTGAGCGGCGCCGTGCAGCATGTTTGGGCTGTTGTATTCGGGCGCCTCTGGTCGATGTTGATGGTCTTGTTCTCGTGCAGGCTCAGCACGTGCGTGTACTCCGCCTCGAACACCGTCGATGGCGTGAACGCCCATGTATATCCGCCGTTAAACTCCTCCGTCACCGGATTGCGGTAGTTCGGATCCATCAGGCGTCCCGTGCTGCCGTTCGTCAGTTGCGTCAGCGGCCCAGGCAGCGTCGGCATGGGGCTCACACCGTATTGCCACGTCCCCAGTGTCTTGCCCGTGCCCGGCACCGGATCCGTCGGACTGGAGATGCTGAACACTCCCTGGAACACGGTCGGGTTCGACTGTTGCTCCATGAACAGCGGAATGTTCTGGATTACGTTGCCATAGTAAAGGCCGTATCCTGCGCGCAGTACATGCGTGCCTTTGCCGCTCATATCCCAGGCAAAGCCGACGCGCGGGCTGAAGTCATATTTGTCGTCGTGCGGCAGCTTCGCCACATACGGGTTCGAAAGGGGATCATTGATCGCTACCAACTCCTGATACGTACGGCTCGCCTTGACGTCGGAGAGGCCGATCATGTTGTAGTCCTTATCCCAGCGCAGCCCCAGATTGACCATCAGCCGCGGCGTTAACCGCCAGTCATCCTGGCCGTAGATGCCCAATTGCTTGGTCGCAACCTGGAATCTGGGATCGCCGGTGGAGTAGCTCATGCTGCCGACTGCGCCCGGCGTCGCAAATCCCTGCGGATAGGCAGTCTTGTTCGTCGTAATCTTGCTCGGGTCGTCCTGGAAATCGATCTCCAGTGTGCCGTTGGATTCAAAATACCCGCCCTCCACTGGATTCCAGATGTAGTCGACGCCCGTCTTGAAGGTGTGCTTGCCCGAGGTCTTCGAGAAATCGTCCCTGAACTGCCATTTGCGCTGGAAGGATTGTTGCGGAACATTTGTGTTCGTTCCAAACTGGGCATCCGGAAACGTTACCAGCGGCACACTAATCTTGCTGGCAATCACGTTGTTCCAGTATTGGAATCCCGCCGTGAACTGGTTCACGATCGTAGGCGACATCACCGAGTTCAGCGTGAATCCCGCCAGTTGGAGATGATTCGTCGTGTAATTGCCTTCCGTCAGATCCATCGTGCCGTCAGACTGATCGTTCAGACTGTTATTGGCCTGCGACGTATAGTGCACGTAAGCGCTGTTTTTGGCATTGATCGTAAAATCGAGCCGCCCGTTGTAGCGGTTTTCGAAGAACGGCCGCGGAATCACCGCCGCCGGCTGAGCAGCCAGCCCGGCATTCTTGGCCGTCACTAACTCCGAGTACGACCTGGTTTCTTCCTGCAGGCCCTGGTGCTCGCGCTCGCGCTCGTAGGCCGAAAAAACGAACAGCCGATCGTGCTTGATCGGGCCGCCAAAGGATCCGCCGAAGAACTGCCGCGAGTAATCCGGGTGCGACGATGAGGAGCCGCCGAGTCCGTCCGCATCCTTCTCATCGGTGTTCAGAGTGGTGTCGCGAAAGAATGCCAATCCCGAACCGTGGAACTGATTCGAGCCCGACTTCGTGATCAGGTTAATGGCCGCGCCCTCGGAGCGCCCGTTTTCCGCCGAGAAGCGCTGCGTGCTGATGTGGTACTCCTGCACACCCTCCAATGGCAGCTGCATCACCGGTCCGCCCACCGTGTTGTCCTTGTTGTCGATGCCGTTGACGGTGACGTTCACATTCCGGCCGCCATCACCGTTCACCGACAGAATTGCGTATCGATTCTTCGTCGGATCGTAGGAATCGGTCATCTTGACGCCTGGCACCAGATACGCAAGGTTCGCCACGTCCCGGCCCACCAGCGGCATCTCCTCCACCTGGCTCGGTAGGATCTCCTGGCTCACGCTCGTCTTTTGAATGTCCACCAGCGGGCTCGTCGCAGTTACCTGAACGGTCGTGCTGGTTGCGCCCGGTTTCAGTATGGCGCCCGCCGTGGCTGTCTGCCCGACCAGCAATTCAACCGTCTCCGCGACGGTGCCAAAGCCCTGTTTCGTGATCTTGACCGTGTACCCGCCCGCCGGCATGAAGTCGAAGCGGTATTCCCCAGCCTGGTTGGTGGTTGTGTCCCGGGTTGCGCCGGTCGCAGTGTTCGTGACCGTCACCGTCGCGCCAGGAATCACGGCCTGCGACGAATCGGTGACCACGCCGGAAATTGTGCCTGTGGCGGTTGCCTGTGCTCCCAGCTTCAGACAACACGTGAACCCGACCAATAGAGCTAATGCGCCCCAAATGAGGCGCGCACGCATGCGCTGCATACACTTTCCTCCATAAAGAAGAACTACGTACGGCTATTGATGTATGCGCGTTTCGAACGGGGATCGCGCGCACGACCGCTCCCGAACGTGGGGGCGGCACTGCCTTACTCGCCGCGTGGGTCAGCGGAATGCAGGTGCCCAACCAGAAAAGCCCAGCCATTGAGCAGGACTGCTCTTCTGGCCTCGTTTGGCTTGCTGACGAGACTCTCACGGTAACCATGCAGCCGTCAACTGCGCTATAGCTGCTGCCTGACCACTTTTTCGAGGCCACTGCTCCCTCAGGCATGCCACCGATCACCGCCCCGCGCGCCTGCATCAGAGGCGCCAGGCAAGCGCCCTCCTGCTCATCGCTGTATCCTTATAGATAGAGAGGCAGGGCTCCCCACCCAGGCCGCTCCACACTCATCGTGGCGGGCGTTTCTGCCGAGGTTTTCATGCATCTGGATCCCACGCACGTCACTCCCCTGCAGTACGCCGTCATGTCCGTGGTCGGCGCCGTGGTGATCATCCTCTGGCGTATTCGCGAGGGCCGCACCGCCGTGACCCTGAAGAAGATCATCGCGCCCCCGCTGGGCATGTCCACCGGCTTCTGCATGTTTCTGGCGCCGCCCTTCCGGATTCCATGGCTCTGGGCCCTCATCGCCTTCCTCATTGGGGCGATCGTGCTGGCTTACCCGCTGCTGCTGACCTCGCGCCTGCACCGCACCGGCGACACCATCATGATGAAGCGCTCGAGCATGTTCCTGATTGTCATCATTGTGCTGGCGGCCGTGCGCTTCCTCGCCCGCGGCTATTTCGACAAGCTGCTGACCGTTCCCCAAACCGGCGCTCTGTTCTTTATCCTCGCCTTCGGGATGATCCTGCGCTGGCGCGTGAATATGCTGCTGGAATACCGCTCGCTCAGCGCGCAGATCCGGACCCTGGCTCCCGCCGGCCAGCAGTGACCGCCGCCAATCGTGCATTCAACCCGGGCACATTCCCTCGATTGGACCGTTTTGCCCCGGCCTCTTCAGGTCACCATCCAGATTGAGCAGTTGGCCCCGGAGCGCGGGAATCCTCGGGTACAATGAGGACCACATCCCATGTTTAGAACGGCCCGTGGACGGCGTTTGAGTCGTGCTCTGTGTCCCTCATCGGCGGTATTCACGATCCGGTTGGCTTTCTCTCTTCTCGCGCTTGGCTTTGGCTTAGGCTGCGGTTCGACCGTTCCATTTCCCGATCCTCCGCAAAAGCCGGTCAACCTTCTGTATGACGACGATTGCGACCTCGACGTGGACTGCGCGGTAACCCAGCCGGTTCTGAATCATTGGATCGATGTCGGCTACGTAAAACTTTGGGGGATGGTTTCAAGCGCGCATTCTCCGTTAGGAGCGCCCACCCTTCGTGTGTTCCGCGACTACTACGTTCATACCAGCTTCTTTCCCGTGGGTGCCTGGACACCGGGCTGCGAATCGAGTCCACCCTCCGCCTGGAACATCGCTGTCGTGAACAAGTTCGATGCCGGGGACACCTGCGCCGCTTATGCCGGCTGCGTTACCGTTCTCAGGCAATCCATCATGCGCTACGTCTCTGGCGGCGGCGGCGCGCATGGCCTCCAATACGTGATTACCGGCCCGCTCTCCTGTGAGGAGGGATTCCGGAATTCGCCACCCGATGCGATCAGCAGCATGTCGGGTGTGGAAATGGAGCAGCGTTACATCGCGCAGTTTGTGCTGATGAATGGCTCTGTCCGTTCGGGTAGCGAGTACAACTGCAAAATCGATGCGGCAGCCTGCGCATCATTCTTCGCCAATGTTACGGCGGACGGCGGATACCCCCCTGTGTACGTGGTGCCCTACAACACCGGAGCGTTAGAGGTGGTCACGCAGGTACCTGTCTCCACCCTGCCACAATCGAATCCGACGGCCTGTGCTTTCATCTCCCAGGGCCAAACGAGCCGAACGGACGAGGACCTGATGACGGTGGAGTTTGCAGTCTACGGAAGCGCGGGGTGGACCGTCAGCCCAGACAGCACAAACACGGCGGAAGCATTGACTGGACTGAACTCGTGGGATCTGAAGAAGCCTTCAGGACATTATCTTCTCGGACTTCCGGGAGACCAGGCGATGTTTGAGCTGTTGCTGTCGAGCCCCTGGCTGCCCAGGTCCTGAGCGGCGTCTGGCCTGAGCCGGCGGACCTATCCTGCTGGCGGGACAAATAAAGAGACCGGAATTGTCGGCCGGAATAATTGCCGACAATCCGATCGCGTGCTCACGACGAATCCCAGCTTCGGCGCCGCCGCTACTCCCATCCGATATGCACGCCCTGCCGCGTGATCGTGATACTCGGCGGCTTCTTCCCGGTCAGCAGCCGGATCGTCTGAAATCCCCCGGTGAGCGCCAGCAGCGCTCCACTTCCCACCATGAGGCCGAGCTTGCTGGTTGGATCAGGATCGAGGATGGCCAGCACCACCATCGCCGCACCGAACACGGTCATGCCCCCGGCGATCGAGACCGCCGTCCACTCCCGCCGTGTGAGCCGTCCTGCGACCCCCATCTGCAGCAGCGACTGCTGCGCCGGATCGATCCCCACCTGAGCGTCGTCGATCAGATCCACCGCCGCCCGGGAGCGGTACGCCGCGGTCAGCCGCGCCAGCCAGTCCTTCTCCGAAGTCCGGATAGTCGTCGCCAGGGCGCTGGTTTGGTTCTCGGGAGCAGCCATGCGCATTCAGTGTAGTGCGAGGCGAGTGGTGGCTGCGACCCCTCTCGTGGGCAGGCAGCTCGAAGGCCGCCAGAACGCGGTGCGGTCTCCCTGACCTGCCCCGAACGTGGCATCAGGTGGCTCCCAGGCCCTGTTGTAGACTCTTGCGCATGGATGAATGGCAGCGCTACGTAGCGACAAGGAGTCTTCGCGCAGAATGGGAAGACCGGATCGCATCCTTCAGACAACGCCTTCGCAACGGAGACATCAATTCTCCGGAAGGACAGCTGCTGAAACAGGAGCTTGCGATCTACGAGACCCTTCTCCACGAATTGGTAACCCGTCTGGGTCTCGACCAAAGATAAGCCCGCTGTTCTCCGTACCCTGCCTGATTGATTCCTGAGTCTCGGACTCAGGGCTGCATGGCCCGCGTCACTCCCTCCAGGTTTTTGTGTACCTCCTGGCTGGTGTCGCCCAGCGCAATGGCCCGCTCAAACTGCTGCTTCGCGCCGGCGTAGTCTCGCATCCGCCCCAGCACCACGCCCAGCAAACTGTGCGCCAGCGGAACGCTCTCGTTGATCGCAATCGACGCCTCCAGATGCGAGCGCGCCTGCGCCAGGTCGCCTTCCTCCGTCTCCAGCACGCCGTTCAGATACAGGACCTCCCAGTTCCGCGGCGCCCTCCGCAACAACTCCTCACCCGCCGCCTTCGCCCGCGCAGGATCGGCGGCCAGCAAGGTGCGAAACCGATGCAGTTCGACATCGACATCGCCCGGGTGCCGCTCCAGCGTCAGCACGAACACCGCATCGGCCTCGTCCACGCGTCCCGCCTGCGCCAGCAGATCAGCCAGTTCGGCGGCAATCGTCAGCGAGTCCGGCGTCGTGTTGAGCCCATCCCGAAATGCATCGACGGCCAGCGCTGTTTTCCCAAGCGCCGCATAGGCGATGCCCAGGTTCAGACTCTGCACTTCAGTCCTTTGTCGCGCGCTCGTGCGGTCGTTCAGCAGATCGATAGCCGCCTGGTACTCCTGCTCGAGCACCAGTTCCTGCGCCAGGCCGTCGACGGCCTCCGGCGAGAGCGGATCGGTATCCGCTGCCGCGCGCCATTCAGCCTTCGCCTCCGCACCGCGGTGCAATTGATCGAATACCGACGCCAGAACCAGATGCAGTTTTAGGTTGCGGCCCTCGATAGCCTCCGACGCCTGCAGCGGCCCGACTGCCTCCTGGATGTGGCCGGAAAAGACGAGGCTCGTCCCCAGCATGAACAGCACGTTGGCCGAGTCCGGCTTCAGACGCAGCGAGTCCGCGAACGCCATCGCGGCGCAGGCATACTGCTTTTCGGCAGCCAGCGCGATGCCCAGGTCCTCGAACGCAGACGCGTCCGGCGCCGCAACGGACATCCGCGCTCGAATCGATGCAGGCGTTGTGCATCCCTGCTGCGCCGCCAGCGGCATCGCGGTCGCCACCGACAACACGACGCACGCAATGCGAGCCGCCCGGTTCATCGGCCCGTCTTCCCTGTCGGCTTATGCGCGCCCACCACCTGCACGGCGATGTCTTCGATTCCATTCGCACCGATGTTGACGAACTCCGGCAGATTCACGGCGCGGTTCGCCGCGGTCGCGTTGTCGATCAGGATGGCCGGGCTGTCATTGCCGTCAGCATCGATGTGCGTCAGGTACATCTGCGTGAAGAACGACCGCCCCTTCGACGAGAACACCATCCAGTGGCCGTTCGGCGAGAAGCTGTGCCACGAGTTCATCAGCAGCAGGTTCGCCCGCATGCGCCGCGCCGCCCCGCCCTGGAAGGGCACGATGTAGAGCTGGCTGTCGGGCCGCATCAGCTGCCCGTTCCGGCACCCGACGAACACGATCCATTTCCCATCCGGAGAAATCTTCGGGAAGGTATTGCTCATTCCGTTCTGCGCTGCCCCCTCGATGCGTTCCGGCGTTCCGCCTTTTCCGCCGTTGAAGGGAATCCGGTACAGGTCGTACTGAATCTGCGTCTCGCCGGGATCGTTCGCCCGCAGCGCCGGCGGCTTACCTTTCTCCCGCGGCGGCCGGGCGGCAGCGCGCGCAAAAACGATCCACTGGCCATCGTGGCTCCAGACGCCGTCCGTCTGCACATACGCCGGATCGTCGGCCCCCGGCAGCGGCTGCCGCAGCGCGGTCGAGCGGTCGTACCACTCCAGAATGCCGCGCGTCGGATAAAACACCTGCAGGAACCGGTGGTCCAGAAAATTCGTCACATAGAACGTGTCGAGCAGCCGGTACGTGGGCCCCGCAAACGTGCTCAGCACGTAGCGCCCATCCGGAGAAACGCGCGACATGAATCCCACGCGCACCGTGCCCACGCGCCCATCGGTGTTCCAGTGCACCAGATCCTTGCTCTGGATCGACATGTGCTTCCCCACCGGAACGATGGCGTAGAGCCCCTTGTCGTTGGCCGGTCCATCGATGTCCATGCCCAGCGTTTTGCCGTCGTCGGAAAACGAATGACAGTTCCCGCACGTTGGCATGTTCTGCAGCACGACAGGGCTTTGCGGCTGGCGGATATCCCGCAGCCTCCACTGGATCAGCGGATTGGCTGACTCCGCCAGCGGCTGGACGTTGCCGCTGATATTCTCCGTCGGCATCAGCGGCACATCGCGATAGAAAATCGGCGCCCCGACCGGGTCGCGCGAAGTCGTAATCGCAACCTGCGCCCGCGACACTGCGGCATGCGCGTTGTTATACCCCGTGATCGTGATCGTGGCCGGCTGCTGCACGCTGCGCGCCTGGATCGCCGACCACGTCGCCCGGTCCGGCGTCCACGTCCATGTCGCTGCCTGCTGCGGAGTGAGCTTCGGCTGCTGATCAGGATTACGGCTGCAGCGTGGATCGGAGGGTCCAAAATGAAATCGTTCCGCCTTCAGCGGCAGCTTGATCGGCGCAGACTTCCCCCCGTATGCAATTTCGACCCGCCACGAGCTGCCCGCCGCATCCCGCCACAAAAACGTCGGCGGAGGAATGCCGGGCGGAAAGATCGACCCGTCTTCGGGATAATCGATCGAAAGCTTCCACAGAGCGCGCGCCGGACTCGCAGTCCCCTGGCCCCTCGTCGCAAGCGCGGGCGCCAGCAGCATCGCAGCCCAAACGAGCGGCCTTGCGCGACGCCCCAGGCGCTGCAACCAGGGGCAAACGGCCGCGCCGCTTCGACAACAGGCCGCCCTGCACCGGAACGCACACATGCAGCGATGCTTGCAGGATTGCTGCGCGCCTCTCTGTGACGCTGATCACGCGAAGAGCAACTTGCACCCCCGCCGGCTCACGCGAATCCGAGCGGGCCATCGTCCAGCTCGGCACACCCCCCTAGGCCGTCGCGATCAGGCCGCGCTCGCTGTGCTGATCTCTTGCGCCCCCGCCTCATCGGTCGCTGAAGAGTGCACCGCCATGACCGGACAACGAGCTCCCGAGATGACCTGATGGACCACCCCGGTGCGAGCATGCGGGTCCCCAAGCGAGGAACCCGTCCCCATCACAATGAAATCGCGGTGCGGGCACAGAGCCTCTTCCACAATGGCGCGAACCAAATTCCCTTCCCGAACGAGGAGTTCCATCGGAGACACCGGGTTGGCCACACGGGCAGCAATCGAGGCCAGATCGATTCGCGCCTGTTCGCAGGTCTGCTGCCTCTGCCGGAACGTCATGCTGCTTGTCTCCAAAACATGGAGCAGCGCCACATGCGACCGGAGTTCGCCTGCGAGTTGATTCGCAAACTCGATGTGCGACGGCCGGCGATGGTGCAGCGAGACGGGCAGCAGAATTCTTCCGCTGGCCCAGTCGGATGCAAAGTATTCCGGCATGCGGGGACCAATAACAAACACGGGTATCCGGAGTCTCGAGATCAGCTTTTCCGCTACCGAGCCGTCGGCCCCGCGCGACCCGGCTCCCACAACGACCCAGCCTGAGCCAGTCGTCTGCGCAAGGGCCGCGATCTGCTCCGCTGGCTCGCCTTCCAGAACAACGGGTTCACAGGAAATCCCCTGCCACTGCAGTTGGCGCGCAACGCTGGCCAGCTTTTCAGGAATCCTGGGGCAATAGACTGGGTCGGCTCTGTTGACGGTTCCAGCAGGCGCCTTCTTCTCCGCGGCATTCGCCGCCACAACATGGACGAGCAGAAGCCGCGCTCCGCTTCGCCGCGCCTGAGCCGTTGCTATCGGGATCAGCGAGGGATGGTCGGCAAAACTCGTTGCCACCAGAATCGTCTGCGGGAATTGCACATTGAGGGCCGTCATAGCGCACCTCCAGTCCTTAAACGTCTCCTAGGGGAAATAAGCTCGAAGCACATATTGCTGCAGCATTCTCTGCGTGTTGAAGAAGGATCCGTTGAGCGCGATGGCATGCTGCATCACCGCGGTATAACGTTCCGCATCGTCGTAGAACATGGGCAGAATCTGCGTTCCCAGCTTGTCGTAGAGCGACGCGGCTTCGGAGGCCGTGTCGTTTCCCGATTCGTCCTGCTTCCCCCCAATGCACCAGCCGGTAATCCCTTCGATATGTCCCTCGATCCACCAGCCGTCGAGGGTGCTCAGGCTGGGCACTCCGTTGATCGCGGCCTTCATGCCGCTGGTTCCTGAAGCTTCCATAGGAGGCTGCGGCGTATTGAGCCAGAGATCCACGCCTGCCACAAGACGTTTTGCGATCTCCATGTCGTAGTCTTCGATGAACAAAATAACGATGCCGGGGGCAAGCAATTCCTTCATCGCGTGGATCTTCTCGATGATCGCTTTTCCTCCCGTGTCGCGAGGATGAGCCTTTCCGCTGAAGAGTATCTGGACCGGTCCGAATTCCTGGCTCAACTGCCGCAGGGCATCGACGTTGGAAAACAGAAGATCCGCCCTCTTGTACGCTGTGGCTCGGCGCGCGAAACCAATGGTGAAGACCTCCTCGCTCGTCCTCCCGGGATTTGCGGCATTCACGAACGCAAGCAGCTCCTTCTTGGCCGCCTGATGCGCCGCCCGGATATCGCGCCGGGGAATATCCAGCGCATGGCGCAGGCTGAAGTTATCCTGCCGCCAGTCCGGAATATACCGGTCGAAGAGCTCCTGGAACGGAGGACACGTCCATGTGGCGGCGTGAACGCCGTTGGTAATCGCATCCACCGCGTAGCCCTCAAACATCCGCCGCGATATCTCTCCGTGCTTCTTGGCAACACCGTTGACATAGCGGCTCAGGTTCAGCGCCAGGTAAGTGAGGTTCAGCGTCGGGCCGGGCGTGTCGGACGATTCCGTAACCTTGCCGGGAGTTCTCCTTCCAAAAACCCTCGCTGCCGTGTCGGAGTCGAAATTCGGTGAAGGATCGCTGCGATGCCATAAAAGCTGGCTAACCGACTGCAGGGGGAACTGGTCGTGACCCACAGCCACCGGAGTGTGCGTTGTGAAGATGCAGCGCCGGCGAACTGCGGCCAGGTCGCTGATATTGATCTGGTCCCGCCCTCCCCTGGCGGCCTGTTCCTGCAGCAGGCCAATCGTCAGCAGGCCGGCGTGACCTTCGTTCATGTGAAAGCGGTCGATCCGGTCGTAGCCCAGCGCGCGCAGAGCGGCCAGGCCGCCCATCCCCAGAACCACCTCCTGGCACACGCGGTAATACCAGTCGCCGCCGTACAGCTCGTCGGTCAGAGCGCGGTCCCATGCGGAGTTCTCCGGAAGGTTCGAATCCAGAAGGTAGACCGGGACACAGTACCCGCCGACACCAATGACCTCGTACTTCCAGATCGCCAGCCGGACGGTACGAGTATCTAACCGGACCGAAAGCGGCGCCTTAAGTTTTTCCAGGAAGCTTTCCACCGGCCATGGCGATCGCTCCTCGCTCTGGTGCCCCGCAGCGTCGACATGCTGCCGGAAATACCCCATGCGATGCACCAGGGACACCGCCACCATCGGGACCTGCAGATCCGCCGCCGACCGAATCGTATCTCCCGCCAGCACGCCCAGCCCCCCGCTGTAAGTGTGCATGTCGGAGGCAAGAGCAATTTCCATCGAAAAGTAGGCGATCTTCCTCTGCCCCTGCAGGGCCAGAGTGACTTTCTGTCCCAGCTGCCCCAGATTGCTCTTCAGCACATAGTCGGTCGCCCCGCGTTTCACAATTGAGACCGCCGCATCCTCCCCGATCGTCCCCGATACAACGACAAAGGGAATCGTCGAAGCTCGTTCCTGCAGGATCTCCAGCGCGCGATTGGCGCCAAATGCGGGCATGGTGTAGTCGGCCAAAACCAGATCCACCGGGAACGACAACTGCGTCAGAAATTCTTCCTCGGTGGCGACTCGCTCCCAGGTCAGCATCAGGCCCGACCGCTCCAGCTCAAGAGCTATCAGCTCCGCGTCGTTCGCGCTGTCCTCGACAATCAGCACCCGGAGGAGTCGGCTCGATCGCCTGGAGCTTCCGGCTTCCGCACCCGAACACTCCGGCGACACTTCCTGCACCAGTTGATCCCCCACAATGTGCCTCCATGCTTGCCAGGAAACCCAGCGGACGGGACGAAGCGATCCAGCTTCCTTTCTCGTTCGCCGCAACAGCCTGCGCAAACGACGTCGCGAAGGTTCGCCAGCCCGGTGTTGCGGGCTGTTTTTCGCCTCCACAAGGATTGCCTGCGACTCAGCCACGAGCGCCCGATTCGAGCGCACATCCTCCTGATCGGCAGCTTTCCTCCAACGCTTGAATCTCCGCTCGCCGATAGAGCTCGAAGACGCGCGCCGGTTCGCCCAGATCCATCCAGTCGAACTCCGAGCCCTGGAGCACCGCCAGCCTGGATACATTCGTGGCGAGAATTTCATTCGAAAAACTGGAGACAGCGAGTCCTGCATACACGTCTGCCAGAGCCTCGTTCTCCAACGGCGTCAGCAGCCATGGCCGGATCGACTCGAAGCGCTCATGCAGATCCGGGACGGTGTCACGAATCATGTGGAGGAAAGCGCCAACCTTCCCCGTCATAATGAAACTGTTCCACAGG